>JBIOYB010000412.1:0-4697 GCA_044869915.1 Allorhizocola sp. | reverse complement strand
AAGCGACCACCGGTCCGGACCCGAGCGACACGGCCGACGCCGGCTGGCATCGGCGGCCGCCGGAGCACTAGAACATGCCGAGCACGACGGCGGCACCCGTGGCGGCGTAGTAGCCGCTGAACAGCAGCAGAAACAGGGTGAACGCGGCGGCCAGACCCATGGCGAGCTGCGAGCCGGCGATGCGGCGGGCGGCGCGGCGCAGGTGGCGGGCCGGGCGGCGCTTGCGCGGATAGCCCTGCTCTATGGTGCGCAAGCGGTACGGGTTCAGGCCCGGTGTGCCGTGGCGGTGCCTCATGTGCTTGCACTTTACGAGAGCTTTGTCCGATTGTGTACGAGGCGCGCGCTCACGGGCTGACCGCGCACTCACGCTGGCGCCTAACGCGCCCATGGGCTGACCGCGCACTCACACGCTGGCGCCTAACGCGCCTGCGCGCTGACCGCGCACTCACACGCTGGCGGCCCAACGCGCCTACGGGCTGACCGCGAGGAACAGGAACGCGGCCAGGATCCCCAGGTGCACGCCGCCCTGCAGCACGGTCGCGCGGCGCGGCACGACCGTGAGCACGCCGACCACGACGGTCAGCGCGAGCAGCACCATCTGCGTGGCGCCGAGCCCGAGCACGAGCGGTCCATTGCATGTGATCATTACCGCGGCGAAGACGGTGTCCCGGGCGAGGGATTGGGTCTTCGCGTCGCCGCCGGCCATGAGCGTCACGATGAGACCGACCTCGATGACCGTGACCGCGACGGCCTGCCGGGCCAGGAGGAGGGAGCCGAACGGTTCGCCGACGCGATGCGCGACGACCTCGGCGTGATGCACGGCGGCCAGGACCGATGCGGCCAGCAGCAACGCGATGATCAGCAGGAGCGGGGCGGGCAGGTCTCGGCCCCAGGTCAAAGCGAGCGCGATGACGGCGATGACCGGGATGGCGACCATGGACCGATGCTATGGTTCGCGACGTGCGATGGGTGGGATTGACGGGCGGGATCGGTTCGGGCAAAAGCGCTGTGGCGCGGCGGTTGGCCGAGCTGGGCGCCATCATCATCGACTCTGACCGATTGGCACGGGAGGTGGTCGAGCCCGGGACCAAGGGGTTTGCCGAGGTCGTGGCCGCCTTCGGGGAGGGCGTGGTCGGGCCGGACGGCGCGCTCGACCGGGCTGCGCTGGGGCGCAAGGTGTTCGGCGATCAGGCGGCGCGCAAACGGTTGGAGGGCATCATCCATCCGCGTGTGCGGGAGCGGGCGGTCCTGCTGAAGGAGGCCGCACCTTCGCACTCGGTGGTGGTCAACGATGTGCCGCTGCTGGTGGAGGCGGGCCTGGCCGGCCAATACGAGGCCGTGATCGTGGTGTTCGCGAGCGAGCGGACGCGGATCGAGCGGTTGACGCGCGATCGTGGCATGCCGGAGGAGGAGGCCCGTTCCCGGATCGCCGCCCAGGCCACGGACGAGCAGCGGCACGCGGTCGCCGACTTCGAAATCGTCAACGAGGGCACCCTGGCCGAGCTGGAGTCCAAAGTGGACGCCCTGTGGCCTTCCCTACGCAACTGAGCTGGGGATCGCCGGGATTTTGTCGGTGGGCGTGATGTCCAGCTGGGCGAGCCCACCGGTCCGCGTCCGGGCCTCGAGGCGGCGCAGCACACCCGCGTTGTCCACCCAGTAGCGCAGCCGGGACGTGCCCGGCGCCCATTGGTGCTCAACGGAATTCGGCAGCTCGAAGACGCCCACCGGGTCGCTGCCGAGCATGTCCATGCGCAGCAGGCGTGCCGTGTCCCTCATCCGCTGGGCGTCGTCGCGCTGGTTGAGCGCCAGCGACAACGCCTCGAAGAGAATGACATCGAGATCGGTGATGTCGGCCGACCCGCTCAGCTGCGACCACGTGGTGGTTTCCCATTCCTTCATGGTGGGTACCGGCGGAGTCTCCGGCGCGTTACCGTCGAGTTTGCGCAGCGAGACCCCCTTCGCGGTGGCGTGCACGAGACTGTCCTTTGTAGAGTCGTCGTGGTCGTGCAGGGAGAGGTAGAAGATGCTGCGCTGCCAGTCAAGCCAGCCTTGGGCGGTGCGCAGCGTGCCGGGCATGGCCGGGAGCGTCAGCTTGACACTCGCCTGCCTGACCTGAAAATTGCGTTGGCGCATCAGCGAAAGCAGCTCCGCCTCGGCCTCGTTCACCTCGCGGGGCGAGTTGTCGCGCCCGCCGAGCGCGTCGACGGCGACAAAATCGGCCCTGTCGTCGCGCAGAAACTCGATGTTGGTCGGCATGTTCGTGCCCAGCAACGTCTCCACCTTGCGCAGCCGGCCCCCCTGGTCGAGCCAATACCCGACCGCGCCGCCTTGGGCGTCAAGCGAACCCGGGTCGGAGGGGCTCGGTCCGGGGCTCGCAGACGCTGTCTCCTTCTCCTTCTCGGGGAAGACGGCCGGGCCGAGCAGCACGTCGACGTCGGTTCCTTGAGCGCGGTCCTTGCGCACCCACTTGGTACTCAACTTGCGGAGAAGATCGGTGTTGTCGGGCTTGTCGTGGGCGATCACGAACAGGAAGGCGACCAGGTTGTCCAGCGCGGTCGCCTCCTTCTCGGCCAAGTTGAGCGGGCGGACCCGCCAACCGTCGGCGGGCGGTTCCTTGGGCGGCGGGCCGGCGGTGGCGGGACTGTTGGGGCGGACGGCCAGCATGCCCGGGCGGGCCTGGACCAGTGCGGTCGAACCCTGGTTGGCGACCGCGAGATACACGAGGGAGCGCTTCCAGTCCACCCAGCCGTTGACCTTCGTCTGCCGGCCGGGCGGACCCACCGAACCGGCGAGACCGGCACGGGCGTCCGTGGCGTTGTGCATGCGCATGCCGGCCAGGCGGTTGAGCTCCGCCTCGCGTAGCGGGCGGTTGGGCTTGCCGTCGCCCGCCTGGCACGACATCAGGCCGGCGTTCAACCCAACGATCAAGCCGCCGATCAGCACGGAGGCGGTGACAATCATGAGTACGGGCCGGCGGCTGATGGTTAGTCCCACGCGGGATGCAACGCGCGTCCCGCGGGTCTGGATACGTCTCGACCGCCCGTGCCGGTCAGTAGCGATGCCACAGTTGGTTGGTTTGGGTGATGCCGAGGCAGTCGTACTGCTGGACGGGCACGCCGTTGCCGGTCGCGCCGGTGCCACCGTACACGTCGAGACACTTGCCACTGTGCCGAGCGATGAACTGCAGCCCGATCTTGAGTACGACCAGTCGCCACTGCTGGTTCGTCTGGGTGCTGCCGAGGCAGTCGTACTGCTGGACGGGCACGTGGTTGCCGGTCGCGCCGATGCCGCCGGTCACGTCGAGACACTTGCCGCTGTGCGCCGCAACGATGTTGAAGTAGCGGTAGCCATCGGCGGCGTCGAATTCGTTCTGGAAGCTCCAGATCTGGTTCGTCTGGGTGCTGCCGAGGCAGTCGTACTGCTGGATGGGCGTGCCGTTGCGGGTCGCGCCGGTGCCGCCGGTCACGTCGAGACACTTGTCACTGTGTACCGCAACGAGGTTGCCCGCCACATTCACGCCAAGCCCCAGTTGGCCGTCGGCTGCCACGGCTGAGGTGACCTTGATGGCGCGCCCATCGGCATCGGTCGCCATCAGCACGTGGGACGGCCGCGACGAGCCGGCGGGCACCATGCCGAAAGCCGCGCTCCCCATCAATGCGATGAGCGTAAAGGCGGCGGCGACGCCGGCCGTCGGGACCGATCGGAGCATTAAGCGCCTAATCATCGGTTTCGCGTTCGGTGCCGTCATCGTCCCATTGCGGTGTGCTCTCATAGACATATTTACATGCTATCGAAAACCTGACCTGGTGGACGCCTGCACGATCAAAATGGTGCGCTCACCGATCCTGCGGTTTTGATGTTGGGGCGTTTGATGTTGGGGCGGCGGATCGGGGGCGGTTGCCTTCATGTTTAGACCGCTCGCGGCGGGCCCTGCGCGATGGTACGGATCGCACTTAGTGCGCTCACCGATCCTGCGGTGGGGCGGATCGGGAGCAGCTACCTATGCGCCGATCGCTGGCCGGCCGGTGTGGAGGTCCGGCCGCGACCGTAACCATCGCGGGGCGGCCGCCGCGAGCGGCCTACGATGAAACGGTAGCGCCAATGAGAGACGCGACACAATCACTACATCGGAGTTGGTCACTCACCTACTGTCATCGGGGCTGGTCAGGCGCGATGTAGTGTCGATGTCATACGCACGAGTTAGGTTCTTGGCATGGCGTTGGACATCCCCCGGCTTGACGGCAAGTTTGAGGTCGTCAGCGAGTTCGTTCCGGCTGGTGATCAGCCGACCGCGATCACTGACCTGACGCGGCGGGTGCGCCGCGGCGATCGCCACACTGTGTTGCTCGGCGCGACAGGCACGGGCAAGTCGGCCACGACGGCCTGGCTGATCGAGCAGCTGCAGCGCCCGGCACTGGTGCTCGCGCCCAACAAGACGTTGTGCGCTCAGTTGGCCAAGGAGTTCCGCGAGCTGCTGCCCAACAACGCGGTCGAATACTTCGTCAGCTATTACGACTATTATCAGCCCGAGGCCTACATCCCGCAGACCGACACCTACATCGAGAAGGACTCGTCGATCAACGAGGAGGTCGAGCGGCTGCGCCACTCCACCACGATGTCGCTGCTGACCCGGCGCGATGTGATCGTCGTGGCGACCGTGAGCGCGATCTACGGTTTGGGCACCCCTGAGGAATATC
>JBIOYB010000411.1:0-7247 GCA_044869915.1 Allorhizocola sp. | reverse complement strand
CACGACCGGTGCCTTGGCGCAGGCCGGCGGCTGATCGGCACGACCTACCGTGCCGCGATGCAGCGGTCCGCGAGCGTGCGCACGACCGGTGCCTTGGCGCAGGCCGGCGGCTAATCGGCACGACAGATCCTGTTCAGTGGGCGCGCGCGCCGCGAGGTGACGATCAGCGTGTCGATGTCGCTCGCGCTCGGCTGGAAGGCACCCAGTGCGGCCGAGCCGGCCAGGTAGAGCATCTGGACGAAGCAGGGTAGCTCCGCGTCGACGGCGCCCAGACAGCGGGCGGGTTTCCTCGTCCAGCATGATCAATAACGTGGCACCGCAACCTGCCGCGGCGGTCAGGCGTGTAGTCGCCGATGACGGACTTCGACGAGTTTTACGCGACACACTACGCCGACCTGGTGGTGCAGATATACGCCTATTTCGGCGACCGGCAGGAGGCGCAAGACGTCGTGCAAGAGGCGTTCTGCCGTGCGCTCACGCGCTGGCGCCGGCTGTCGGCCTATGACGACCCGGCCAAGTGGGTGCGGCGGGTCGCGTGGAACCTGGCCACCAGCCGGTGGCGCAAGGCGCGCACGGCGATGCGCTTCCTGTTGCGCCAGCAAGCCGAATCCGTCGTCGACGAGCCCAGCGCCGAAGTCGAGGCGCGGGTCGCACTCGTGCGGGCGCTGGCGAAGCTGTCGCCCGTGCAGCGCCGGGCGATGGTGCTGCACTACATGGCCGACCTGCCGATCACCGAGATCGCGCAGCGGGAAGGTGTCCCGGAGGGCACGGTGAAGTCGTGGCTGCACCGGGGCCGGGCGGCGCTGGCCGCTCAACTGATGGAGGTGTCAAATGGATCTGTCCGATGAGGACACTCGCGCAGAGTTCGCGTGGATGCGTGAGGCGGCGCTGCGTGAGGTAGTGGTGCCGGGAGCGCAGGCCGCGCACCGCACGGTGCGCGGCAGGCGGCGACGCGTGGCGGTCGCGTCCAGTGGGCTGGCCGTGCTCGCCCTCGCGGGCGGGATCGCGCTCGCGCAACCGAAGCCGCCACCGGCACCGCAAGCACAGCCGCAACTAGCCGTCCCGCCCGCGGCGGCACTCGTCCCGCTGGCGGAGGTCACGGCGGGCGCACTGGCCCCATTCGGCGAGGGAACCCCTCCGCCGCCCGAAAGGGTGAGGATGGTGTTCAAGGACAAAGGCTTCACCGGTCCGGTCCGGTTCTCCATCCTGTGCTCCGGCACCGGGACGGGCCGCGCCACGCTGGCCACCGAGAAGGACCGCACGACCGCGACGGTCACCTGCGGCACGCCGCCGGTCGCCACGCCCATCGCGCTCGACCCAGGCCCCGGGGCAACGTTCGTCGATATGTGGATCGACTGGGACCCGGGCGCCAAACTCATCGAGACGCCGGAGGGCTGGGCCCTGCAGGTGCTAGGCGAGGACCGTCGCTGACAGCCTGCGGTCGTCGATGCTGTGCGCCGCCTCGACGACGTATTCGCCCGCGACGGTCCGCCAGCCGCCGTCCCACACCTGGAAGGCGCGCTCCGGCAACGGGATCGTGACGGTCACCGACTCGCCGGCCGCCGCTTCGGCGACGGCGAAGCCGGCCAGCCAGCGTGCGGGCCGGCTCTCGTCGTGCGCGGCCGGTGCCACGTAGACCTGCACCACCTCGTGTCCACTTCGGACACCCTTGTTGCGCACGGTCACGCGCGCGACGCCGCCCGCGATGTCGAGATCGGTGTATTCCCATGTGGTGTAGCCGAGCCCGTGGCCGAACGGGAACAGGGGCTTCGTGCCGGTGCGCTGCCACCGCCGGTACCCGATAAAAAGATCCTCCTCATAGGACAGCGCGCCGTCGACGGGCGTCGTGGAAAGCACGGCGGCATCGGATTGGCTCACCGGCCATGTCGTGGGCAGGCGGCCACCCGGCTCCGCATCGCCGAACAGGACGTCGGCGAGCGCGTTGCCCGCCTCCTGCCCCGGAAACCATGTCAGCAGCACCGCCGCGACCTCGCCGATCCACGGCAGCTCGACCGGCGAACCGGCGTTGACCACTACCACCGTGCGCGGATTGACTTGCGCCACCCGGGAGACGAGCTCATCCTGCCGCCCGGGCAGGCGCAGCGTCGTGCGGTCGAACCCCTCGGACTCGACCTCCTCCGTCGTGCCGACCACGATCACGGCGACGTCTGCCTCCCGCGCGACCGCGACGGCCTCCTCGATCAGCTCGTCGGGCGTGCCGACCGGCTCGCCGTGCCCGAGCGTGAACGAGATCATCGGCATCGCGACCTGTTGCCGCACCTCGATTTCGACCTCCTCGCCGGCCTGCAGCTCGAGCGGGAAGCGGCGCTCGGGCGGGGCGAGGAAGACGGCCGCCATGTCCCCGGTGTCGGGCTCGATATCCCCCTCGAACACGGCCTGCCCGTTGGCCGTCAACGAAAACGTGCCAATGCCCCGGATCGCCAGCTGATGCGTCCCGCTCTTTTCGGGCATGAGCTTGCCGTTGAGCGACACCGCCTCGGGCATCAGGCCGCCGGGCAGCTCCATCCAGCGGGCCTCGCCGTTGGGAAGCGTTGCCGTGTAATCGGTCCCGATGAAGCGCGCGGTGAACGGGCCCTGCGCGGGCGGAAGGCTGGTGCGCGGATCGGCCCCGATGGCGTAGACCGCGTCGATGGCCTCGGCGGGCGCGACGATGTGCGGAGGGTAGACCTGCGCACTGCCGCCGCCCATCACGCGCGCGTCCTTGGCCAGCGCGCCGATGAGCGCGACACGCGCGTCGCGCCGCAGCGGGAGCACACCGTCGTTGGCCGCCAACACAAACGAGCGTGCCGCCACCTCGCGAGCCAGCGCCACACCGTCGATTTCCGGCATTGGTGAAGGCCGCACCCGCACCCGCTCGACAAGCCGCAGCACCCGCTCCACCGCCTCGTCGACCAGCTCCTCGGCCACCTCGCCGCGCCGAACGGCCGCCACCAGCGCGTCGCCCCAAGGGCTTGCGGCGCCGGGCATCGCGATGTCGAGCCCGCCGGCGATCGCGGCGACCGTGTCGCGGGCGGCGAACCAGTCCGACACGATGAACCCGTCGAACCCCCACTCGCCCTTGAGGATGCCGCGCTGAAGGCCGGCGTGCTCGGTCATGGTCGTGCCGTTGACGCCGTTGTATGCGGCCATCACGCCCCACGCGCCGCCGTCGCGCACAATCGTCTCGAACGGCGCCAGATAGAGCTCGCGCAGCGCCCGCTCGCTGACCCTCACGTCGACGGTGAACCGGTCGGTCTCGGAGTCGTTGGCCACGAAGTGTTTCACGACCGCGGCCACGCCCTGCTCCTGCACCCCGCGCACATAGGCCACGCCGATCGCGCCGGTCAGCAGCGGATCCTCCGAATAGGCCTCGAAGTGCCGCCCGCCGAACGGGCTGCGGTGCAGGTTGACGGTCGGGGCAAGCAGCACGTGCACGCCCTTGCGGCGTGCCTCCTGCCCGAGCAGCCGGCCGACCTGTTGCGCGAGCGACACATCCCAGGTCGCGGCGAGCGCGGTCGGGCTCGGCAACGCGATCGACGGTTCACCGGCGGCCCACTGCGTCCCGCGCACCCCGATCGGCCCGTCAGACATCACGATCGACTCGTCCACGCCGAGCTCGGGCACGGCGGGCAGCGTCCACATGTCCTGTCCGGACAGCAGCCGGACCTTGTCCTCGAGCGACACCATCCCCGTATCGTGTCAGATGATCCCGCCGGCGTGGGCGGCGGATCAACCCGCCCTGATCGGCCGCGACTAATCCCGCATGCCGTTGCCGTCGTCATCCTCAAGGAGCTCATCCTTAAGGAGCTCATCCTCAAGGAGCTCATCCTCAAGGAGCTCATCCTCGAGGGACCCATCCTCGACGAATTCGTGCATGGCGGCTTCCTCGGCGCTGAGCCCTTCCCGTTCGCCCGAGTCGAAGGCGACCGCCTGGGACTCGTCGTCCTCGCGCACGCCCTCGTCGGGTGCGACCAGCCGGCCGATCCCGCCGCCGGGCAGGGGTGTGTCCATGTCGATGCTGACGCCCCGCTCATCCACCGAGTCGAGCCCGATGTCCGGTTCCTCGTGGGCGAGGCGCGCGCCCAGCGGACCGTCCTCGAGCAGGGCGGGCTCGTCGGCGGGCAGCGATGGGGGCGAGTCTTCCAGCCGGGGGTGCCGAGGATCGTCCCAGGCGGTCGAGGTGTCGTCCGCGATCTCCGGAATGCCCTCGGACTCGGGATCGGTAGTGGTCATCCGTCCGGGTTACCCGCCCATTGCCCCGCCCAACCACGCCTGTTACGTTGAATGATAGTACGCACCACGTAGCAGTTAGGGACGAGAAATGGACCTCGGTCGCTTTTCGGAGCCGGCGCTGCTCGTGATGATCAGCCTCGCCGACGGGTCGAAGCACGGCTACGCGATACAGGAGGACATCGCCGCGCTCACCGGCGAGCGCCCCGGCCCGGGCACGCTCTACGGCGCCATCCGGCGCCTGGAGGAGCGCGGCCTGATCGCGGCGCTGCCCGAGCACGACCGCCGCAAGCCCTACGAGCTCACCGAGGCGGGCCGGACGATCCTGCGGGCCGAGCTCAACCGCCTGCGCGCGGTCGCCGCCACCGGCCTGCGACGGCTGGCCGTCACCTGACGCACCCCCGTCCAAACACAAGGTCGCCCCTCTATGCCTCATGCGACAACAGGGCTACGCCACATCCGACAGCAGGGCGGCCAGCCTGCGCACACCCTCGTCGATCTCCTCGGCCGACAGGTAGCTGCTGGCCAGCCGGATCGCGTGCTCGCCGCCGCCCTCCGGATAGAAGAAGCTCATCGGCGTCCACAGCACGCCATAGGACGCCGCCGACTTCTCCAGCAGCGCGATGTCGGCCGGTACCGGCACCTTCACGACCGCGAAGAAGCCGCCAGCGGGCGTGTTCCACGTGACCGACGGTGGCATGTGGGCCTGCAGCGAGGCGAGCATGGCGCGCAGATTGGCGCGGTAAAACTCCACTTTGGACACGTTCAGCGCGCGCAGGCTGCAGCCCGCCTCGAGCAGCATGCCGCCGACGACGGCCTGGCTGATGGGCGACGTGTTGACGGTCAGCATGCTCTTGATCGCCGACAGCTCCTCGGCCAGCAGCGTGCGCCGCCCGGCCGCGTCGACGACATCCTGGTCGGCCACGAAGAAGCCGACCCGCGCACCGGGGAAGCAAGACTTGGCGAACGTGCCGAGGTAGATGACATCCTTCGACGCGTCAAGGGATTTGAGCCTCGGCCGCTCGCGATCGTCCAATCCGAACAGTCCATACGGATCGTCCTCGAGGATCAACAGCTCCGACTCCCTTGCCACCTCCAGCAACCGGCGGCGGGTCGGCACGTCGAGACAGTCGCCGCTGGGGTTGGAAAAATCGGGCACGATATAGAGCCCGCGCGGGTTTTTGCCCGCCCGCCTGACTGAGGCGGCGACAGCGGCCACCCTTTCCGGATCAAAACCGTCATCACTTGGTACGGGGACGACTTCCACGCCGAGCAGGCGGGCCGCGCCGGTGATCCCCACGTAGCACGGCGATGCGGCAAGCAGCACATCGTCGGGCCCGGAGCAGATCCCGCGCAGCACGATGACCATCGCCTCCTGCCCGCCGACCGTGACACCGATTGACGAAGGCGGCACGTCGATCCCCTCGTCGGTCGCCAGCATGCGCGCGATGAGCCCATGGATCTGACCGTTGGTGCGGCCGTACTGCATGAGCGCCCGCAGTGAGTTGATCCCCTGCTCGTCCAAATAGGATTCGTAGCTCCGCAGGTACCGAGAAATGTCAGAGGTTTTGTAGAACCCCTCATAGGGCCGCCCGGCCGCCAGGGAGATGGCGTCGGGGAAGCGCCCGGCGATCTCGTTGAGGAAGTTCATGGAGCTCGCGACCGGGTCGCTCACCGACGCGTGCATCGCCTCGCGGATCAGCTCCACAGCGCACTCCGATCGATTCGCGCGAGGGCGGGCCGCCCCGCCAATGCCATCGTATGCTCGAGCTCGGCGCGCAGGAGCGCCAGCAACTCCGCGACGCCGGTGGTGGCCAGCGCCCACATCGCGGGCCGCCCGACAAACACCGCGCTCGCCCCGAGCGCCAGCGCCACAAAGACATCCCGCCCCGTGCGCACGCCACCGTCCACATAGACCGGACACCGCCCGCTCACGGCCTCGACCACCTCGGGCAGCGCGCGCAGGCTCGGCACGGCACCGTCGAGCTGCCGCCCGCCGTGGTTGGACACCACGATGGCGTCGGCGCCGTGCTCCACCGCGAGCGCGGCATCCTCCGCCGTGAGCAAGCCCTTGAGTATCAACGGGAGCCCGGTGAGTCCCTTGAGCCACGCGAGGTCGGCCCACGTGATGGTCTGATCGAACGTGAGCGCGGCGTGCTTGGCGATGCCGTCGGCCTGATAGGTCGACTCCATCAGCTTCTCTTCGAGGTTGGCCGCCCTGATGTGGGCCGGGACGCTGAAGCCGTTGCGCATGTCGCGCAGGCGCCGGCCGATGCGCGGCGCGTCGACGGTCAGTACGATCGCCCGGTAGCCCAGATCCTGCGCCCGCTTGGCCAGCTCGACGAGCACGTCGCGGCGGCGCAGCCAATACAGCTGCAGCCACAGCGGGCCGGTCGCCGCGGCGGCGATGTCCTCCAGCGTGCGGCTGGCGAAGAAGCTCACCACCATGGGCGCGCCGCCGAGCTCGCGCGCCGCCGCGACCTCGCCCTCGTCGTGGAACATCCGGTGATAGGCCACGGGGGCGATGCCGATCGGGGCGGGCACGCGATCGCCCAGCAGGCCTGCGGAAGTGTCGCAAATAGACACATCAATCAGGACTCTTGGTCTTATGAGCGCGCTATCGAAGAGTTTGCGGTTTGCGGCAAGCGTCAGCTCTGCCCCGCCACCGCCGTCGAGGAAATCCCAGACGTGCGGCTCGATGGCGGCGCGTGCCGCCGCGGCAAGGTCCAGTGAGGAAACCATCGACACAGTCACATCTTAAACAGCCTGCTCACGCGTTCTACTTCTGACGAGCGGTAAACATTCGACTTCTGGTGAGTGTTGAACTTCCGTCAAGAACCGCTACGCTCATCGGCGCGGGGTCCCCACAAAGGTCACGCCCGTGAGGAGGTGTGTGATGGCGGTTGAGAAGGAAGTTACCAAGCGCGAGGTCGAGGTCAACCTGTAACCGATGACCGATGTCGAGCATCCCCTTGGGAGAATCCGCGGTGTAGGCGGTTCGCCCGGGGATGGCTCGA
>JBIOYB010000410.1:0-6519 GCA_044869915.1 Allorhizocola sp. | reverse complement strand
TTGGTCTCGAAGTCGTCGCTGAACACCGTGGTGCCCGGCGGCTGCTGCGTGGCGTTGTACTTCACCAGCACGAGACCCTGCTCGATGCCGCTGATGGCGATGGTGCCGCTGGCGAAGAACGGGTAGGTGTTCCACGCGCCGTTGAAGCCGGTGGTGTTGCTGGCCGGATAGATGTCGAAGAACCCGATCTCGGTCAGCTGGTTGGACGCGATGCCCGTGATGTCGAGGATCCGCAGTCCGCCCCGGTACGACGCCTGGTATGCCCTATTGCCGATGATGTACTGGTTGTGGTCGGTCGCCGTGTTGGTGGGCGAGATGTAGGTGCCGGTGTTCACGGGGGCGTTGAGGTCCGACACGTTCCAGATGAACGTGCGGGTGCCGGGCGAGTCGGAGTCCAGCTCGTCGTCCATCAGCAGGCGCGAGTGGTCACCGGTCAGCCAGCCCTGGTGGGTGTAGCGGGCGCCCGTGTAGCCGGTGCGCGACAACTGGACGGGAGCGCTCTTGTTGGTCACGTCGACGATCGTCAGCGTGTCCTCGTTGTAGTTGAAGCAGATCTCCCGGTTGGTGTAGGTCGTGTCCGGCCCGTGATACACGACGCACTGGTTCTCGTGCACATACCCATCGTTGCTGACGCAGCCCGCGTTGGTCGGGCTCTTCGGGTTCTGCACGTTGACCATGTGCACGCCGCCGCTGCAGGTGTTGGTGCCCACGGCGTAGATGAAGCCGGTCTGCTCGTTGACCGAGAGAGTGTGGGAGTTGCCGAAGCCGGCGTAGCGCGCGTCGGGCGTGAACGTCTGCGGTGTCGTCACGCCGCGCAGCCGGGTGAGGTCGAAGACCTGCATGCCGTGCGAGCTGATGGCGTCGGCGCCGATGAAGGCGTGGTTGGCGTAGACCTTGATGTCGCGCCACGAGCTCGACGTGCCGTTGTGCGAGGGCAGGTTGCCCAGGTAGACCGGCGCGACGGGGTTGGTCACGTCAATGAACGACGCGCCCGTGGTGCGCCCGAAGATGATGTACTCCTTGCTGGTCGACGTGTCGGTCCAGCCCCACATGCTGTTGCCGTTGCCGCCGCCGATGCTCGACAGCGGAAGCGCGCCCAGCAGGTCGACGCTCTTGCACGGGTATTGCGCGGCCATCCCGTTGACGCAGGCGGCGGCCGCCTGCACGGTGACGCCGTCGGCCAGGCGCCACGCGGGCTCGTGGTCGGCCATGATCTTGCGCAGCTCTTCCTGTCCTTCGGGGGACTTGGGGTCATGCGCCCACGACGCCGTGGTGACCGACAGCGCCAGGGCGATCAGCCCAACCACGACGCCAGCTGTTCGCAGGGTTCGTCGCATGGTGGCTCCTTCGTGAGAGAGCCCTCATCGTTACATGCCGATGTTTCAAAGAGCAATCTTTGTTGGTACCTGGTCAGGCGTCGACGAGTCCGTGGGGCGGCACCTGCACGGTGCGCGCGCCGGGCGAGCCGCCGATGACGATCCTGCGGTGCGAGACGTTGTTGCTCATGTCCTGCTCGTGCAGGTTGCGGTTGGGGTTGGCGGCGATCTCGATGTAATAGGTGCCGTTGGGCAGGCCGGTGATGTCAAACGACTGCCCCGGCAGATATTGGAGGTAGGTGTCGCCGTTGCCGATGTCGAGCACCTGCCGGACAGCGGTCGAGGAGGCGTTGCCACAATCGGTGTGCAGGTCGGTGTTTTCCGGGCGCCAGTTGGCGTGCGGCAGCGTGTAGTCGACCGGGTCGGTGCTGGCCAGGCAAAACCCCGCCTTGCCGCTGCGGACCGCGAGCGTCTTGCTCTCGTCGAGCAGACGATATTGGGCGAAGTCGTTGAGGTGCCAATGGTTGTGGCCGTCGCCGGTGTCCCACTCGAACGTGCCGACCGGCGCATACCCGACCTGGTTGCCACGGGTGTCATAGAAGTATTGGTAGGCGTCCATCACATCCGTGCCGGATCGGCGGAAGCCGTCGACCACGAGCGGCGAGTTGCCGGCCACCCATACGCTGGCGGCGAAGGCCACCTGGTCACCGGACGGGCCGGAGAGCACGTCGACCCAGAAGGCGGGCAACGCCCGCAGGTCCGGCTTCGGTCCACTTGGGACAGTCGGCCTGCCGGTAGGCCGCCTCGGCTCGGGCGGGCTCGCCGCGGCAGCCGTGCCGGCGGAGGCGGCAGCCGTCCGGACGGTCACCTGGACCGTCGCCGACCACCGGCCCGCCGAAAACCCGAACAGGTCGCGGTATGGCTGGTTGATCGAGACTGTGGCCGTGTATGTCCCGTCCTCAACGTAGACCGGTCGGGGGTTGCCCCACCACGGCGCCGCGGTGGGCACGCCCCATCCGGCCTGGATCCCCCAGACCGAGCCGAGCGCGAAGGGCATCAACCACGCGCACTGGGTGGGATACGGCGTCGTTCGCGGCGCATCGGGGCGGGTCCGCGCCGCGACACCGTTGGGACAAAACGCCTCATCGTGATCGGCCACCGTGTTGCCGGCCGCGTCGATGAGGGTCACATGGGTGAACGCCGGGAAGCCCGCGAAGTCGGTCAGCAAGCCCGCCGGAAGCGTGACCTCTCGCGGCCTGCCGTTGCGGCGCACGATCTGCTTGGCCACGATCGGATCGGCATACGAGGTGCGCTTGGCGCGCACCACGAACGGGTCTTTTCCGGCCACCACCTGGGCACCCACGTCCAGGATGATGAGATCGCCCGGCGCCCGCTCGATGGTCGCCGCGCTTGCGGCGGCGACGAACCGCAGCGGCGGCTCCGCCACCGCCGCGGTCGCCGGAGCGGGGCCGAGCGTCGCGATCATCGTCATGGCCGTGAGCAACCCGATCCGATTGAGCGCCATCACCACATCCTTCGAGGGTCGAAAAGGGAACCTGCGGCTAGCGGCAGGCGTAGACGCTTCCAGCCCCGCCGTTCACCCTGAAGGTGCTGGTGGTGGTGAGGATTTGGCACTGGTAAGCGGCGTTGCCATAGCCCTTCGCGACAATGACCCATTGACCATGGCTGGAACCCGCGGGTTGGTCCCATCTCTCGATCGTGACCGGCAGATCCGTTTTGCTGTCGGGGTCCCAGCAATACCGGTAATTGATCCCGATCAGCGAGCCGTTTTGGAAGTACACGCGGAACCAGATCCCGCATGCGGCCTGGGCCGGGCTGGCGACGACGAGCGTGCCGGCAAGGGTTGTCCCGACCATCACGGTGGCAACCACCCACCGGCGAAGCTTACTGATCATGTTGACCTCCTGGTGATTCGACCGACGCGATGATGGCTCGATGGCAGGGCGGATTCGATCGATGGCGGACGACTCCGGACACGGGCACGCGACGCGGCTGCTCACGCGGGTCGGCTTGGCCGGCGGTCCGGACAGCGCCGGACGCGGGGCGCTCGAAACACGCCGGACCAATATTCCTACTAATCATGTAGGCGTTGTATGCTATTGCGATGCTGCACGTAGCTCGCCAATACGCCGCGGACCCCGACGCCTGGCCGCTGGCCCCACGCTTCGACCCGGTCCAGCGCTGGTATCACCGGCTCGCGACCCACGACGACTACGAGGTCTGGCTGCTGACCTGGCTGCCCGGCCAGGGCACCGACCTGCACGATCACGGCGACTCGGCCGGCGCGTTCGTGGTCGTGCGCGGCGAGCTGACCGAGGAGGTGGTCGTCGCGGCCGGGGGCGCGCAGCCGCCCGCGCTCGCCCAGGTGCGGCACGCGCGGGGCGATGGCCGCGCGTTCGACCGCTATCATGTCCACCGAATCATCAACGCTGGCACCACTCCGGCCGTGAGCGTGCACGTTTACGGACCCGCCCTCAAGACCATGCGGCGATACCGCTGGAGAGAAGAAGGGCTCGTGGTGGCGGAAGTCGAGAAGGCCGGAGTCGATTGGTGAGCAATCGCAGCATCGCGCAGGTTTTGGACGAGGCCCGGTCGCGGCTCAAGCGCGTCGGGCCGCAGGAGGCCGACGAGGCCGTGCGGCGCGACGGCGCCGTCCTCGTGGACACCCGCCCCGAGTGGCAACGGGCCCAGTTCGGCGCCATCTCGGGCGCCCTGATCGTCGAGCGCAATCATCTGGAGTGGCGGTTCGACCCGCAGTCCGACGCGCGCCTGCCCGTGGCCGGCAGCTATGACCTGCCCATCATCGTGTTCTGTCAGGAGGGCTACTCCTCGTCGCTCGCGGCCGCCTCGCTGCAAGACCTCGGCCTGCACCGAGCCACCGACCTGATCGGTGGTTTCGCCGCGTGGAAGGAAGCCGGGCTAGATTTTCTTTCATGAGGATTTTGGTACTCGGTGGGACGGAGTTCGTCGGGCGGGCGATCGTTGACGACCTGGTGGCCGCGCGCCACGAGGTGACCCTGTTCAACCGCGGGCGCAAGGACCTGTTCTCCGAGCTCGACCGGCGCGTGGGCGACCGCGGCACCGGCGACTACACGTCCCTCCAAGGTGGACAGTGGGACGCCGTCGTCGACGTGAGCGGCTACCTCCCGCGCCACGTCCAGCAGGCGATGGACGCGACCGGCGCGGGCCTTGCCCGATACCTCCTCATATCCACAGGATCGGTCTACGACATGGCCGGGGCACAGGATTTCCCCGGCGAGGACTGCCCGCGCGTGGAGCCCATCCGCGACACCGAGGAGATCACCAACGCGAGCTACGGCGGGCTCAAGGTGGCGTGCGAGGACGACGTGCTGGCCCGCTTCGGCGACCGCGCGACGATCGTGCGCCCGGGCGTTGTCGCCGGACCGCACGACCAGTCCGACAGGTTCACCTATTGGGCCCGATACGCGGCGCGCGGCGGCCGGATCGTGCTGCGCGGCCGGCCCGACCAGCCCGTCCAGGTCATCGATTCGACCGACCTCGCTCGGCTGGTCACGATCCTGCTCGAGAAAGACCTTGGCGGCGAATACAACGCGACCGGCGAAGAGGTGCCGCTCGCCGGGCTCATCAAGGCATGCGGAGATGTCGAAGTGGTGGTCGAGGAGGCGCGGGCGCGCGACACGCGGCAGCCGCTGGTGCTGCCTGACCCGTCGTGGGACACCATGTTCCAGCGCAGCTCGGCCAGGGCGCGCGCGGCCGGGATGCCGGTCACGCCCTATGCGCAAACCGCGGCGGCGACCGTGGCCTGGGATCGCGGGCGAGGCGAGCCTCCACTCAAGACAGAGTGATATCCAAGACTGGTTGAATGGGTGACCCGGATCTCACCGGCGTCGCCATACGCTGCGTGACGTGAAGTACACAAAGACACTCGCGGTCTTGGCGACCGCAACCCTTGTCGCCTCGGCCATGTCCGGGGCGCAGGCAGCGCCGCTAGACCAGGGCGAGACATCCCTCTATTTGGTGCAGACCATCGGCCAACCAGTGTCCACATACGAGGGTGCGGTGGCCGGTTTCGCCAGGACCAAGCCCAGCACCGGCGACCGGGTCGACACCAACAGCCACGCGGCCGGCCAGTGGCGGCAGAAGCTGCGCAACGACCATGACTCGGCGCTGAAGCAGGCGCGTGTGAACGGCTCCGCCAAGGTCTACGACTACGGCGTGACGTTCAACGGCTTCGCCGCCCGGCTGACCAAGGCCGAAGCGCAACGGCTCAAGAGCAACAAGGACGTGATCGGCGTGTGGGAGGACGAGATCGTCCACGCCGACACCACGACCACGCGCGACTTCCTCGGACTGTCCGGCCGCAAAGGCGTGTGGGAGAAGGAGTTCCACGGCGACAAGCGGGCCGGCGAGGGGGTGATCGTCGGCGTGCTCGACAGCGGCGTCTGGGCCGAGAACCCGTCGTTCGCCCCGCTGCGGGCACCCCGCGACCAGGCGATCATCGACGCCAAGTGGAAGGGCAGCTGCGACACCGGCCCCGAGCAGCCCGTCAGCTGCAACAACAAGCTGATCGGCGCGCAGCACTTCCGGGCCGGCGGTCAGGGCAGCATCGAGGAGACCGAGTTCTTCTCCGCACGCGACCGCAACGGCCACGGCTCGCACACCTCGAGCACGGCCGCGGGCAACTTCGGCGTGCCGGTGAGCATGGACGGGTACAACCTCGGCACGGCGTCGGGCGTGGCACCGGCGGCACGCATCGCGATGTACAAGGTGCTGTGGCATGTGTCGGCATCCAACTCGGCCAGCGGCAGCGGCGTCGACATCGTGGCGGCCATCGACAAGGCGGTCGCCGACGGCGTCGATGTCATCAACTACTCGATCTCCGGTGCGACCAACGTCATCAACCGCACCATCGACGTCGCGTTCTTCAACGCGGTCGCGGCGGGCGTGTTCGTGTCGGCCTCGGCCGGCAACTCCGGAGCGGCCTCCACGGTCAACCACAATGCGCCGTGGCTGACCACGGTGGCGGCGTCCACTCACGACCGGGGCAACCGCAAGCCGGTGACGCTCGGCAACGGGACCAGCTATGTGGGCGTCGGGGTCAACCCGCCGTCGGTGGCTTCGGCCCCGCTGGTGGACTCCGAGTCGATTCCGGCCGCGGGACGCACCCCGGCGGACGCCCGGCTGTGCCTGCTGGGCTCGA
>JBIOYB010000409.1:0-4139 GCA_044869915.1 Allorhizocola sp. | reverse complement strand
TCCCGGACCCCTTCCAGTGGTCCAACTTCACCGAAGCCCTTACGGCGCAACCGTTCGGCCGATACTTCATCAACACCGTGATCATCGCCGTGATCAGCGTGCTCGGCACGGTGCTCACGTGCTCCATCGCCGCGTTCAGCTTCTCCCGGCTACGCTGGCGCGGCCGCAACGTCGTCTTCGCCATCCTGCTCAGCAGCGTCATGCTGCCGTATGCGGTGACGCTGATCCCGACGTTTGTCATGTGGCAGGAATTGGGCGCGCTCAACACCATCGCCCCGCTGACGGTGCCCAGCTGGTTCGCCGGGGCGGGCGGCGGCGTGCTCAACGTCTTCCTGCTGCGGCAGTTTTTCCTCACCATCCCGTTCGAACTGGACGAGGCCGCCTACATCGACGGCGCCTCGCCGTGGCGGGTCTTCTGGATGGTGGTCATGCCACTGTCCAAACCCGCCCTCATCGTCGTCACCATTTTCACTTTCATCGGTACCTGGAACGACTTCCTCGGGCCGCTCCTATACCTCAACGACGAGGAGAACTACACGCTGTCCCTCGGCCTGGCATCGTTCCAAAGCATCTACATCACCCAGTGGGGCTACCTGATGGCGGCCTCGGCAGCGGTGATCGCCCCCATCATCGCGCTGTTCTTCTTCCTGCAGCGCTACTTCATCGAAGGGGTCACCCTCACTGGCATCAAGAACTGAGGTCCCACATGAAACGCGCAATCACCAAACGCACTGTCACTCCCGCGGTGCTCGTGCTGCTCGCCACGCTGTTCATCGCCGTGCCCGCGGCGCTGGCAGTCGGGACGGCCACCGTGGTCGACCGGTTTGGCCGGGTCATCAACGACTACGGCGTCAAACTCGTTGACTGGGAAGGCTATCTGGCCAACCCCTACATCGAGCTCACCGTGCGGCCGCCGGCCGGCGGACCGTTCCCGGTGACCGTCGACCTGAAGGCGGAGGGCACCTCCCGCCTGATGATGGACCTGCCCAGCCAGCTGACCGCCACCGGGGCCACGAAACAGTTGACGTTTGCCAACGCCAACGAGACCAAGACGTTCAAGCTCGCGATCCACTCCAAGCGCGCCCCCGGGCCCGATGAGCTCTATACGCTACGGCTCACGGTCAGAGGCGCCGACAACACCACCGTCACCCAGACCATGCCCATCCGGGTGCAGCAGGACCAGAAGACCGCCCTCGAACCGACCATCCCGATCGTGTTCGACTACCGGTACGACAACATCACCGGCTACTTCAACAACGCGGCCTTCCGCACGGCCGCCGAGGAAGCGGTGAAGGACTGGTTCCGGTTCTTCAGCCTGGCGCCGTTTGACAACGTCGCCGTGGGGGCGGAGCCCAACCACCTGCCGGGCAACGACTGGCAGAACACCATCAACGTCACCAACAACGTCGCCTACAACGGGATGTATGTGTACTTCCGGGGGATCCAAACTCCCTACTCCACCGGATACCCGGCCAACAACGGGCGCTTCGCCACCCGCAACGGCCAGCAGCTGCCCGGGCCCATCCACCGTTCCACGGCGATGATTTTCGAGTACGACGAGGCGGGCAAGCAGATCTTCACGTCGCTCGCGGACGAGGACTGGTATCTGACCAACATCGCCGGGTCCGTGCTCGACGTGCACGGGCTGGTCATGCACGAGTACGGTCACGCGGTCGCCTACCACAGCGACTGGGCCGGGATGCGCAACTACGTGACCAACAGCGGCAACAACGACCCTGAGGTCATCGCCTACCAGGGCCACTCCGTGGCGCTGGACAGCAGCTACCACATCCCGGGCACGCAACCGTCGTGGGACCGGCTCAGCGGGCAAAGCGGCGGCTGGACCCACTTCTTCCCGACCCGCCGGTGGATGCTCACCAAGCTGGCCCTGCTCGTCGCCGAAAACGCGGGCTGGCCGCTGAACAAGAACCTGACGCCGTTCCTCGCCCCGTCGATCGTGACCACGAGCCTGCCCAACGCCACACCCGGCACGGGATACAGCCAGACGCTGGCGGCCAAGGGCGGCGTGCCGTTCTACGACTGGCGCGTGACCAGCGGATCGCTGCCGGCCGGGCTCACCCTCGACCGGTTCACCGGCACGATCAGCGGCACGCCGAGCGCGTCCGGCACGTCCACGTTCACCGTGGAGCTGCGCGACTACGACGCGGCGAGCACACCGCAGACGCGCACGTTCACGCTCACGGTCGGTCCCGGCGGTCCCAGTCCGAGCCCGAGCCCGAGCACAAGCCCCAACCCGGGTGGCAACCTGGCCCTGACCGCGACCCCGGTGTGCTCGTTCACGTCGTCGTGGGAGAGCTGCGCGGCCATCAACACCGGCGGCGACCCGGCCAGCTCCAACATCGGCGCGCCCAACCAGGGCAACCGTTGGGGCACGTGGCCGCAGCAGGGGCAGCAGTGGGCCGAATTGCAATGGTCTTCGGCGCAGACGGTGTCCCGGGCGCAGGTGTACTTCTTCGACGACAACCAGGGCATCGACCTGCCGTCGTCGTGGCGACTGCAATTTTGGAACGGAAGCTCCTATGTGGACGTTCCTAACGCCAGCGGGTACACGATAAATGCAAATCAATACAACACGGTGACCTTCTCCGGGGTGAACACGACGCGGCTGCGCGTGCTGCTGCAGAGCGCGACCAACCTCTCGGTGGGCCTGCTGGAGGTGAAGGCCTTCAGCAGCTGACCATCGGCACACCACCGGCGGCTCGGGCCAAAAGCCCGGGCCGCCGGTCGTTATCCGAGGGCCCTACCCTGCCCGGCCGAGGTGGCCGGTGAGCCAGGCGTGGCCCGGGTGGACCCGCTCGAGCGTGGTGCGCAGCCAGGCCAGCCGATCCGGAGCCAGCAGCGGCACCGCCGCCTCGAGATCCGCGCGGTCCTTGGGCCGGTCCAGCAGTGCCTTGAGCAGCAGCGTGATCTCGGGCCGCTGGTAGGCGATCCCGTCCAGCTCATGCACCACCTCGCTCATCGGGAGGCGGACCGCATCGTCACGTATGCAGATCCACGTGTCACCGTCATGCGGGTTGAGGCCCACGTCAAACAGCCACGGGCTGGCGCCGTCCTTACGGACCCACAGCTGCCGGCAGCCGTCAAGCAATTCGCCGGCCGTGCGCAACGGGCGAAACGTGCCGCTGGCGTTGGACCACACGCAATGGGTCGGCAGAAGATGGTCGAGCAGCGCCGGCAGGTCGTCGCGGAGCAAGGCGATGTCGACGTCCTCGTGCTCGCGGGACCGGCCGGTGAACGCCTCGATCGTCCAGCCGCCGATCACCCACCACCGCGCCCGCATCCCCGCGAGCAGGGCAGCCATCTCCGTCGGCGTATGCGGCGCCCACGGACCGTACCAACGGTAGAACTCGGCATCCTCGTCCATGAAGGCAAACCTACGCGGGTCGGGCTTGCGCGGTAGGCTCGCGGTCGTGTCCGCAGGCGTCGCGCTCTCGTTCGAGATGCTTGCCCGGGCCGGCGGGGAGCAGTCCTGCCTTGCGTATTGGATCGGGTCGTGCGATGTCGCGGGGCTGCATGGGGTCGGCGCGGGTGGGATCGCGCGGGCGATGTCCTATCAGCACGACATCGAGGAGCAGGCGGACCGGACAGGCGTTGTGCTGGCGCGGGATGCCGAGTGGCGTGATCACTTCGCTCCGGTTGCGCCGGTGCAGCTTGCCCGGGCCTGGTCGCCGTTGCCGGCCGCGGTCGAGGTCCTCGGCGCGCCGGATTGGGAGTCCGTCGAGCCTGACGTGATGGGGACGCACGCGGCGGCGTGCGCGTGGGCGTCGGTCGGCACCCGGCGACCGCCCGCGACCCGGACCTTGGACGCACCAGACCACGAGCGCTTCCGCCGGTTGCTCGCCGTGGCCATGATGCGGGCCGGCAGCGCCGGCCAAGGCGTGTTGATCGCCGCCAAACCGGGGTGGTCCTACGAAAACGCCCGCCCGCCAAGCGCGGCCACTCGGCAACTCATGCAACGCGTGGGCTTCGCCGTGGCGGACCGCCGCGCGGCCTAGGAGGCCACTGAATATCGCCGTTTCTGGGGTGGGCTTTGGGGCGGTTCGTGGGTGCCCGGCAGGCTGGGATTGTTGGGGTTGGTGGGTTGTGGGCGTGGTGAGGGCGCGTCACGGGTGTGTGGT
>JBIOYB010000408.1:0-3588 GCA_044869915.1 Allorhizocola sp. | reverse complement strand
GACCAAGCCGTTCAGCCCGCGCGAGCTGGTCGCCCGCGTGCGCGCCGTGCTGCGGCGCTCATCGGGCGTGCCGGAGCCCGATCGCGCCAAAACCGTGGGCTCCGTGCGCATCGATCCGGCGAGCCGGGCGGTTAGTGTCGACGGCGTGCCCGTCCACCTCACCACCACCGAGTTCGATCTGCTGTCGCACCTGATGAGCCGGCCCGGCCGGGTCTACACGCGCGACGAGTTGCTCAGCGCCGTGTGGGGATACGCCGCGCACGGCGGCACCCGCACGGTCGACGTCCACGTCGCGCAGGTGCGAGCCAAGCTCGGCGACGCGGCGTCGATCATCCGGACGGTGCGCGGTGTCGGGTACACCGCCGGTGACTGACTCGTGAGCGGCGGTTCCGACCTGACCGTGCCGATCCGGGCGCTGCACTCGGCCCGGCCGGCCAAGAGTGCCAGCGTGACCGTCCGCGCGATCGTCACGGGCTGCGTCGTCGCGCTGATCTCGGTGTTCGTCACCGCGCTGATCGCCGTCCCGATCTCTGTGCAGGCGGCCGAGAGGTCGGCACGCGAGTCGCTGATCACTCAGGCCAACGTCGTCGCCGCCCTTCTCCGAGCCAAGAATATGCGGCGCGTGCCGCCGGACGAGCGGCCGATCATCAAACAACTCAGGGATAGCGGCGTCGACGCGTATCTGCTCATCGACGGGAAGCTCGAGCCCTCAGGGCTACCGCCGGCGCTGGTGCAGCAGGTGGCGCAGGGCAAGGCGGTGAGCGTGCGGTTCGTTCCGGTCAACGGGCGGCTGTCCATGGTGGAGGGCCGACCGCTGGGCGACGGCGACGGGGTGCTGCTGGCCCGCCAGACCGGCACCGGTCTGACCAGGCAGGTGCTGCAAAGTCTGTGGGTTCCGGTGCTCGCGGGGCTGGCGGCCGGTGTGCTGGCGGGGATCCTGTTAGGACGGAGGCTGGCCCGTCCGATCCGCAACGCGGCGATCGCCGCCGCGCGCCTTTCGTCGGGCGATCGCGGCGTGCGCCTAGCGGTCGAGCGGCCGGCGGAGGTCGAACGCCTCGCCATCTCCATCAACGAACTGGCCGAGGCGCTGGCCGCAAGCGAAGGGCGGCAGCGGGAGTTCCTGCTGTCCATCTCGCACGAGCTGCGCACCCCACTCACCACGATCAGGGGATACGCGGAGGCGCTCGCGGACGGTGTGGTGGACCAGGAGTCGTCGTCGGCGGTCGGCCGGACCGTGCTCACCGAGGCCGAACGGCTCGACCGGCTGGTTGGCGATCTGCTCTCGCTGGCCCGGCTCGAGGCGGCCGACTTCACGATCGAGCCGACCGAGGTCGACCTGGCCGACCTCATGCGCTCGGCGGAGCAGGCCTTCATGCCGAGGTGTGTGCAGCTCGGGGTGCTGCTGCGCACGGAGCTGAACGTGTTTTCCGTGTCGGTGCGCACCGATCCGATGCGGCTGCGCCAGATCGTCGACGGGCTGATGGAAAACGCGCTGCGGGTCGTGCCGCCGGGTCAGCCGATCGTGCTCGCGGTGCGTCTGACGCCGGGCCGGGCGGTGGTCGAGGTGCGCGACGGCGGGCCGGGCCTGACCAACGACGATCTGGCGGTCGCGTTTGAGCGGGGTGCGCTTTACCAGAGGTACCAAGGGGTGCGGAAGGTGGGCAGCGGGCTCGGGTTGGCGCTCGTGGCCACGCTGGCACGCCGGCTGGGCGGCGTCATCGAGGCGGGGCACGCCCCGGAGGGCGGGGCTCGGTTCACGGTTTACCTACCCCATACCGTCGACTGACCGTGGCTTAGACAATTCTCGGCATCCTCTGTGCATGAAGCGAATAGCTCTAGGCATCATGTTAGTGGCGGCCGCCATCGGGTTGACCGCGTGCGGCCCTGGCTCGGCCGCGCCGGCGCTGGTGGCCAGCGCCGAGGCGGAGGCGCTCGCGGCGATGGGCGTCGACGCGGCCGATCTGGCGACGACCGCCACGACCGACCCGTCGCCCAAGCCCGACGACCAGCAAAGGAAACGGTGGGACAAGCGGCACCCGCAGAAGGTCCTGTTGCACCGCAACGTGTTGCACGGCGAGGCCGTCGTGCAGGGCAAGGACGGGCAAAACGTCACCGTGGCCGTGCAGCGAGGTGTGGTGACCGCGATCGATGCGAGTTCCGTGACCGTGAAGTCGAGCGACGGGTTCACGTGGACGTGGACGTTCCTGCCGGAGCTGCGGGTCATCGAGAAGCGCGCGACCATCCAGCCCAGCGAGATCAAGGCGGGCGCCGACATCGCGCTGGCCGGCCCGAAATCGGGCGACAAGCCTCAGGCCCGCCTCATCGTGCTGCCGATGAAATGAAGTGTCCGTCCGCGCAGTCCTCCCCTGCGCGGACGGGCCGGCCTGCTCGACGAGCTCGACATGGAGCCATGCTGATCGCGTCCTCGACGGTGTTGAAGATTCAGCTTGCCCCGTCGACGGGATCACACCCGTTCGATGAGCTGCCGGCCGTTGTTGCGTACCACATTGACCAAAGTGGACACGGGATAGATTTCGAGGCTTCCCTTGACCGGCGGGGCCATGAGCGAACGGATCTGTTCCACATCGGACAGTCGCGGGTCGAGCCACGTCTCCCAGTTGTCGGGCGTCACCACCATCGGCATGCGGTCGTGGATGTGCCCCACGTCGTCGGTGGCCTGCGTGGTGAGGATGGTGAAGCGCGGCACCCACAGCTCGGGGTCGTCGTCGGCCATCTCGGGGTCGCGCCAGTATTCATAAATAGCGGCAGCGGCCAACACGCCGCCGTCGTTGGGGTGCAAGAAATATGGCTGTTTGATCGGCTTTTTCGCCCCTTCCTCGCCCTCGACCGGGAACCATTCGTAGAACCCCTCGATCGGGATCAGGCAGCGCCGCGCGGTGAAAGCCCTTTTAAAGGATGGCTTTTCGTGTACGGTTTCCGCGCGCGCATTGTTGAACGCCTTCTTGCGATCCTTGGCCCACGAAGGGATCAGCCCCCAGCGCAGCACGCGAAGCTCCCGCACCGGGTCGGCGTCCTTGGGCTCTCCATCTGGCACCTTGGCCAGGACCGCGGGCGCGCGCTTGGTCGGCGCGACGTTGTAGTCCTCGCGCAGGGGCTCGTCGCTGTCGGTCTTTTCGGCGGCGAACAGCTGCATCAACTGCTGGCGACTGCGCACCGAGGCATAGCGTCCACACATGGGACCCAGCCTGCCACGTGTCAGCCGCCGGCAGTGGATCGCTACACCGACACGTGCCCGTCCACCGACGCCGATCACGTCGGTCCGGCCTGCGCGGTGAGCACCGGCGCCTGTGCGGCGCGGGCCGCCGCGACCGGACGAACCCTGACAGCCGTCGAAGCCGTCTCCAGAGCTGAACGTCAATACCTTGGGGCCGGTCCCGTCCCGATCGATCAATGCAGGTCAAGCACTTGACCCGGATTCTCCGATTTGTGCCCTCGAAACCGCATTGCTCCATAAAATCGCTCATATGGGGCATTTGCTCACTACCAAACTGTTTTGTCCTACTCGAGGGGGATGGATGAGAAAGACATGGATCGCCGCCGCAACGCTCAGCGTGGTCGCCGCGCTGG
>JBIOYB010000407.1:0-2972 GCA_044869915.1 Allorhizocola sp. | reverse complement strand
GGTGGCGAAGTCTGGTGTCGATGATCGTCGGCATGCAGAATGGGGTGGACCTGCCGGATCTTGGACCGGCAAGACAACCCTTGGGGAGAATTCAATAATGCGAAAACGTGCCTGGGGCAACGTTCTTCGAGCCGTACGACCGCGGCCGGGCAGGAGGCGAGCCGCATCGATCAGCGCGGCAGCCGGCATGGCCAGTGCGTTGACCATCGCCGCGGTAGGCGTGACGCTGTATGGCGGTCTGGCGACCGCCGCGCCGACCACGACCATCTCAGTCGATTTCACCAGGCCCATCGCGTCCTCGCCGGCAGAAAACTTCGGGTTCACGTTTTCTACGTTCGGGGTGGAAGGCGGTCCCACGCCCAACAGCCCCGCCGACATCGCGTCTCTGCGCAACCTCAACGCCGGAGTCATCCGCCTCCACCTCAAGCCCGACGCCAACGGAAACATCGTGTCCGGCGCCGACGGCGGTGACCACACGATCACCGGTGACCGGTGGATCGATGTCATCGAGGAAATCGGTGCCGAGCCGGTGGTCATCGTGAACCTCGACCAGGCCGACGCGCTGGCCGTGCTCAACTATCTGAACGCCAACGGCCACACCGTGAAAAAGTACATCCTGGGCAACGAATTCGACGCCAACAGCAAGTCCAACGTGAGTGCCGCCGAATATGTCGTGCGCTTCCGGCAGATCGCCAGCGCCATGCGTGCCGTGACACCCGGCCTGGAGATCGGCGGCCCCGCGCCGGCCGACTACTCCACCGGCACGCTGCAGACCTTCATCGACGGCACGATCAGAAACGTTTCCGCGCAGGAGAAGGCGAGTTTCATCGACTATCACGCGTACGGCTCCGGAGCCGGCCAGAACGCGACCATCGCGGCATCGACGAAATACGTCGCCCAGCTCCAGCAGCTGCGCACGATGGTCAACGATCCGTCCGTGCGCCTACAGCTCGGCGAGTTCAACATGAACTGGGGCGACGAGTCGCAGAACAACACCCACTTCGCGAGTGTGTGGGTGGCCAACGCGTTCGGCAGCATCATTTCGCAGGGCGCGACGGCCCTGCTCTACGCCGACAAGAACAACGCCATGGGCCTGGTCGCCACGGGCGGCGCGCCCAAGGCGAGCTACATCGGCATGGCCATGTTCACCGGGCAGCCCGGCGGCCTGCGCCACTTCGGCCGGCAGGTCGTCCAGTCGAGCAGTAGCGACGCCGCGGTGTACGTATACGCCTCCACCGACAGCGAAAACATCGTGGTCGTCAACACCGGATCGGATACGTCGGCGACGTTCAACCTGACCGGTGTCACCGGTGGCACGGCCGACGTGTGGCAGAGCGCCGGAACGATCTCGGCCATCCACTCGCCGGCCAAGGTGGGCACGGCACAGATCAGCGGCGCGACGTTCACCGCCGCCCTGCCGGCCATGTCCATCACGACCTTCGTGCTAACCCCGAGCGGGCCGGTGCCGTCGCCTTCCCCGTCCGTCTCGCCCTCCCCCACCCCGGGTCCGGTGACGCTGCCCGGGTTCGACAACGCCAAGTGGGCCAAGCAGGGCACCGGCGCGACCACGGCCGCCACGGCGACGCTGACGACGGCCGACCAACGGTTCTCCGCTGGATCCGTTTACTACACCGACGCCGTGCCCTCGGCCGGTCTGTCGGCGAGCTTCGACGCCACGATCGGGGGCGGCACGGGTGGCGACGGCATGGCCATGGCGCTGCTTGACCCCGCATCCACCGCGCGCTTGGGCGCCAACGGCGGCGGGCTCGGATACAGCGGGCTGAGCGGGGTCGCGGTCACCCTCGACACGTTCAACAACAGCACCAACGCGCTGGGCGACCTCGTGGGCATCGCGACCGGTGGGACCGGTTCCACGTTCAATTACGTTGCCAGCACGGCTTCCGTGCCGGCGCTGCGCTCCACTCACCGATACGACGTCGCGGTGCTCGGCGGCGTACTCACCATAAAAATCGACGGGGTGGAAAGGCTGCGCGGTCAGGTCAGCCTGCCGTCCAATGTGGTGATCGCTTTTACGGCGGGTACCGGTTCCTCCGCGGACCTGCACAGGGTGAGCAACGCGGTCATCACCGTGGGCGGCGGCGCTGTGACACCGACACCGACACCGACGGCAACGCCCACGCCTACACCCTCGCCTACACCCTCGCCTACACCCTCGCCGACGCCCACAGCAACGCCCACACCGTCGCCGTCGCCCACGGCCACCGCCCTTCCGGGCTTGGCCGACAGCGGCTGGCAGGTGCGCGGGTCGGCGACCAAGACCGCGCAGGCGGCGACGCTGACCGCGGCCGGGCAGCAGTTCGTGGCCGGATCGCTCGTCTACGCCACCGCCAAACCGTCCGACGGGATCGAGGTCGCCTTCGACGTCTACCTCGGCGGCGGCACGGGCGGCGACGGCCAGACGCTGGTGTTCATCGATCCGAGCTCGACCGCGCGGATCGGCGCGGCCGGTGGCGGCCTCGGCTATACCGGTCTCACCGGGACGGCGCTGACGTTTGACACGCACCAGAACGGCAACGACCCGAGCGGGAGTTTCGTCGGCGTCGCCACCGGCGGCAGTGGTGACACGCTGACCCACGCGGCCACCGCCAACGTCACCGGCCTGCGCAACGCCACCCGCCACGTCGTGGCCCAGCTATCGGGCGGCCGCCTCGTGGTCCGCCTCGACGGCGCGACCGTCCTCGATGTCGCGGTGTCGCTGCCGCCCACCGTCCTGATCGGATTCACGGCGGGCGCGGGTGGCGACACCGACAACCACCTCGTGAGCAACGTCGTCGTCACGACGAGATAACCCCACGGGATAACTACACGAGGCGAGGCACGAGGCGGCTAGGCCTGTCTTTCGCACATGGGATTGAGCAACGTGTGTCGCTGACGTGAGGTCGTCTAGCCTGCTGCGTGTGGGTATTTCGAAGGAGCCTCGACGTGTGCCGAGGCGGCCTCGGGCGCAGATT
>JBIOYB010000406.1:0-3599 GCA_044869915.1 Allorhizocola sp. | reverse complement strand
GCTCGTCGGCCTTCGGCCAACTTCGGCGTCGACCTTATTCTGCCGCGGGGCCGAGCCCCGCGCTCCCCACGATCGGTGGGTGCGGCTCCCTGTCTGCCGTGGCCTCGGCCAGCTTCGCGGGGTCGTGATCATGTCGCGGGGCGAGCCCCGCGTTGTCTTGGGAGGCGTTGCACGAGGCTACCTCTCTGCACCGGGAAGCCGGTGCAGAGAGGTAGGGGCCCGGACCGTTCGGTGCGGCCAGGCCGGCGGGGGTCGCGCAACCGGGGCGTCACGTTGCCGGATTCGGGGTTGGCGGGGTCGAATGGGTAGATGCATGTGATTGCGACGGCCGGGCATGTCGACCATGGCAAGTCTGCGCTGCTCAAGGCGTTGACCGGGATGGAGCCCGACCGCTGGGAGGAGGAGCGGCGGCGCGGGCTGACCATCGATCTCGGGTTTGTGTGGACCGACGACCTGGCGTTTGTCGACGTTCCGGGGCACGAGCGCTTTGTGGGCAACATGCTGGCCGGCGTGGGTTCCGTCCCGGCCGTGCTGTTTGTGGTGGCGGCCGACGAGGGCTGGATGCCGCAGTCGGCCGAGCATTTGACGGCGCTCGATGCCCTGCGGGTCAGGCACGGCCTGCTCGCCGTCACCAAGACCGACCTGATGGAGCCCGAGCTCGCCGCCGAGGAAGCCCTGGGACACATCCGCAGCACGAGTTTGGGCGACATCCCCTGCGTGCCGGTCAGCGCCCGCACCGGCGAGGGCATTTCCGACCTGCGTGTGGCTCTTGCGGGCCTGACGAGCAGCCTGCCGCCCGCCGACCCGGACGCGCCGATCCGCCTGTGGATCGACCGCGTTTTCACCATCCACGGCTCCGGCCTCGTCGTCACCGGCACGCTCGCGGCCGGGACCATCCGTACGGGTGACACGCTCGAGCTCGCGCGCACGCAAAAGCATTACACCGTACGCGAAATACAGTCGCTCAACCAGAAGGTGGGCCAGGCCAGCGGGGTGGCCCGGGTCGCGCTCAACCTCAGGGGCGTTCACCGCACCGAGTTGGGCCGGGGCGATGCGCTCATGACTCCCGGCAGCTACCAGACCGCGACCGTCATCGATGTTCGCAGTGCGGTCTCCGGCCCAGCGGAGCTCCTCGTCCACATCGGATCGGCCACAGTGGACGGTCGGCTGCGCCCGCTCGGCGAGGACACCGCGCGCATCACACTTGCCGAGCCGTTGCCGCTGCGCCTCGGCGACCGCCTGGTGCTGCGCCATGACCGCGGCGTGGCCGGTGGGGCGGCCATTTTGGACATCGGCCCGCCCGCGCTGCGCCGCAAGGGTTCCGGCAAAAGACGTTCTCTTGATTTGATTGGGTACGAGGACGAGCCCGACGCGTCGGCCGAGTTGACCCGCCGGGGCATCGTGCGCGTCCACACCCTGCGCGTCATGGGTCTGGAGCCGCCCACCGCCCCGCTCGCCGCCGACTGGCTGGTGGCCCCGCGGCTCGCCGACTCCCTGCGCGAACGCCTCGCCCAGCTCGTCAAGGGCGACCCGATCCAGGTGGAGCAGGCCCGCAGGGCGCTCGACCTGCCTGACGCCCGCCTGGTCGCCCCGCTCCTGCCCCCGGGCCGCGAAATCCGCGACGGCATGGTCGTCGCCGCGGGCGCGCCCGACGCGCTCGCCCCCGCCCTGCGCCAACGCCTCGAGGCGCTCGAGCAGACCGTCACCGGCTTCGCGCCCGTCCCGGAAACGGGCCTGGGCCCGGCCGACCTGGCCACCGCCATCCGAAGTGGACGGTTGATCCGCCTCGCGCCCGATGTGGTCCTCCTCGCGGCCACCATCGAGCACGCCCATCGCGTGATGCGGGCGCTTCCGCAGCCGTTCACGGTCAGCCAGGCCCGTGAGGCGCTGAACTCGACCCGCAAAATCGTCGTGCCGCTGCTGGAGCACCTGGCCCGCGCTGGCCGGACCCGACGCGACCCGGACGGCAACCACCGGGTCCTGTAGCGGATCCCGGGCACGGCCAATGGCCGGGAGCGCCCGGACTCCCGGCCATCGACCTTTCCCTCCTCCTTGAGCAACGACCCATGACATGACTGACCTTTGACCTATTCAGATGTGACCTTCATCCGGGCGTTCTATCGGGGAGTTACATCAGGGTGGCGCCATACCACTGGAGCCAGCCGATTTGGGCGTCGCCCCACGGCCGCTGCGCGGGTGCGTACCACATCTCGTTGGCGCCCCAGATCCAGCCGAAGATGGTCAAGCACGGGGTGTTGAGGACGCCGGCCGTGACCGTGCCGCGGGCCCGCGCGCCCCACTTGAGGAACCAGGTGTCGATGGCCCACGAGAAGACCGGGCCGCCGCTGTCGCCGGGGGCGGCGATACAGTTGTTCGCGGCCGTGGTGAACGGGACCTTCCGGGCCCTGGTCAGCGGTGCGAGCCCCAGCACGCTGGTGTTGACCGCGACGACCCGTGCGTTGCAGCGCTCGCCGCTGGTCGCGCCGCTGGTGCAGATCCAGTTGCCGACGTAGTCGATCGCGGGGCCGACGACGGGGGTGCTCGACATGCTCGTGGTGCCGCCGGTGTAGATCCGCCCTTGGAACGTGCGGTTCGGCGGACGGTTGATCAGCAGGTGGTCGCGCGGGTTGATGTCGGCGATGACGCTCGTGTTGGGCTGGGTCGCGTTGCCGATGCGGACGACGTTACCCACGTTGGCGCAGTGCGCGGCGGAGACCATCCGCGGCTGCCCGCCCGCGTTCACGGCGAACCCGGTCGAGCACATGCCTCCGGTGGTGAGGTTGGTCCAGCGTGCACCGCCCCAGTACGGCGAGATGTCGTTCTGCCGGTTCCACAGCAGTTCGGGCTGCTGCCCGACGTTGACGGTCGTGCTCAGCCGCGCCTCGCGCCGGATCGCCTCGGCGTCGGCGTCGTTGCCCACCGACACCGTGACACCGGAGCCGTCCACATTGGGCGCCGCTTCGCCCACGCGCTTGTCGGCGCCGAGCCGGAGCACCTCGGCGTTCAGCTCGACCTGGCTGTACGCGGCGTCGGCGAACCGCACCGGCACGCCGGTGCGCTCGGCCCGCTCCTTGACGTCGGAAGGAATCTCACCCTTCCAGTAGACGATGAGCGCGCGGTTTTCCGGCGCGGCGATCAGACCGCTGTATCCCTCGGACCTCTCCGACAGGATGTGGTCGGCCGCGCCGTTGAGCTGGTCCTGTAACTGGCTGAGTTCCTCCCAGGACCGGAAGCCTTCCGGTGGGGCTTCGGTGGGCGCGGAGTCTTGGTCCTGTTTGGGCTCTTCCGCGGCCGTCGCCGGGGCGGCAAGGAGCCCGGCGAAGAGAATAGCGACGCCCAGGGTGATCTGGACGTGGCGAAGATGTTTGCGATTCATGCGGCCCATCGTCGGGAAGGCGACCGCCGTACACTGCGAATCCTGAACCACGTTGAACGTCAGTGCGCACCCTGGAAAAATGACAAACCCAGATGCGTCAATGGGGGTGCGATGACCAAGGGCGAGACCCTGCCGGACCTGGCCCGGATGTTGCGCCAGCTCAGGCGGCGTGATGCCCGGCGCAGGGGCGGATCGGAGGTCAGCTACCGCTCCCTGGCCGCCA
>JBIOYB010000405.1:0-40289 GCA_044869915.1 Allorhizocola sp. | reverse complement strand
GCAAACCGACCGGCACCACCTGCCATCAGCCTTGAGGGCTTGCTTGAGCCGGATGCCTGGAAATCGGGCCCGTCCGGTTCTGAGGGGGCGGCGGCGCAGCAATGCGCCGTCGCTACCCGACTGGCGCGCTGTTTACTACACCCTGCAACCGGAGCTGAATCTGATGCTGGTCAATCCGCAGCATCTCAAGGGGATCCGGGGGCGTAAGACCGATCCGTCGGATGCGGCGTTTCTGGCGCGGGCTGCCGCCTCGGGCATGGTGTTGGCCTCGTTCGTGCCACCGCGTTCGGTGCGGGAGCTGCGTGATCTGACCCGGCGGCGCACCGAGCTGACGGTGATGAAGGGTTCGGAGGCCCAGCGGTTGGAGAAGGAGCTGGAAGACACGGGCCTGAAGTTGACCAGTGTGCTGTCCGACGTGCTCGGGGTGACCGGCCGGGCGATCCTTTCCGCCCTGATCGACGGTGAGCGTGACCCGCAGGCCCTGGCTGCGCTGGCGGTGGCCGGGGCACGCAAGAAGACCGACCAGTTGATCGAGGCGTTGGGCGGGCAGTTCACAGAACACCATGCGTGGATGTGCCGGCATCTGCTGCGACGGCAAGCCCTGCCCGTGCGGCTCCCGCGGCTGCCTGCAGACCTACGCCAGCCTCCAGGCCATCCTCAACGACGAACCCATCCCGGCTGGCACCACGCCCGAAACCATCATCACCACACGGGCCGACGCGGGCCGCCCCGACACCATCGCCGCCCTCGAAACGGCTGGCACCATGCTGGGCATCGCCCTGTCCGACCTGCTCAACATCCTGGACATCGACACTGTGCTGCTCGGTGGGAGCTATTCCCTCCTGGCCTCCTGGCTCATCGCCAACGCGCGCACCGAGATCGCCCAGCGTGTCCTTACCGCCTCGTGGGCCCCCATCACCGTGCGACCGGCCATGCTCGGCCCCGACGCCGCCGTCATCGGTGCGGCCCTCACCTCGATCGATCAGATCCGCCAGAGGCCGGCCGCCTGGGTCCGTACCGCAAACTAGAAAGGGTATGGACCGAAGCGGCCCCACACGACGACGGCCGCCAGCACCAGCAGCACCACGTTCGGCAGGACCATCTGGGCCTCCTTGCGGCGGAGATGGACGATCGCGGCGCCGATCATCATCGCGGCGAGCCCGAGCGCCGCGAGTGGCACCAACACCGGCGCGATGTGCGACACCGCCGGCAGGATCAGACCGATCGCGGCGGCGACCTGCAGCGCGCCCATCGCCTTGACGGCTCCGGGGGAGAAGTCTTCCGCCCATGCCATTGCCACTCCTGAGGAGGCGAGCCTTTCCCTCGGCTGGAGGATCTTCATCAGCCCGGCTCCGAGGAAGACGACGGCGAGCAGGCTCGCGATGATCCATAGAACGGTGTTCATAACAATTCACTCCACTCGATGTAGGTTGTCGATGAGACGGCCCAGCGTGCTCATGAACGCGGCGAGGTCGGCGGGCTCGATCCCCTCTGTCGCCTTCGCGTTCATGTCATGTCCCGCCCGGGCCAGCATCTTTTCGAGGCGCCGGGCGCGCGGCGTCAGGTGCACGAAGGTCCGGCGCCGGTCCGCTGGATCCGGCTGCCGGCTGATCAGACCGTCGCGCTCCATCCGCTGCAGCGTGTTGGTCATGGTGGGCTGCTCGACACCGGCCCGGCGGGCCAGCTCGGTCTGGGCCAGGCCGTCCTCCTGATAGAGGTTGAGCAGCGCGGGGAACTGGCCCGGCACGACACCGTGGTCGGCGATCTCGCGCCGTAGAGCGTTTTCCAGCAGTCTGGCCAGCAGGTTTACCTGGTAGCCGAGAGACTCGTGCGGCGACAGTTTCACTCACACTCCTTTACATAGCTTGCTAAGGATAAAAGTTAGCAAGCTATGTATCGGGGGTGCAAGGGTAGGCGCCGATCGTGCGGGTGAGCTACGCCACGCCGGCCAGCCCGACCATGTTGCCCTCGGGTGGCGATCACCCGCGTTTTGGTCGTGTGACGGGTCGCGATCACCCGTGTCTTGCCCGGGTGACGGGTCACGTGAAATATTTCCACGAGCATCCCATGCACTGAAAGGAATTGTCGTGACGCCCCCACCCCTAGAGCGACGCACACTTTTCAAGGCCACACTGGGCGCGGCGAGCGTTGCCGTCGTGGGCAGCGAGCTGGCTACGGCTACCGCCGCCCACGCCGCGCCCGGCACCGAGTTTCCCTGGATCATCGACTGCGACAGCTGGGGCGCTCAGCCGCCGACCAGCGAGATCGTGCTGCAGCAGGGCACGACGCGCAAAATCATCGTGCACCACACGGCCTATCCCAACAGCACGGATTATTCGCGCGAGCAGGCGATCTGGCTCGCCCGCGACATCCAGCGGCTGCACCAGCAGGTCAACGGCTGGGCCGACTCGGGCCAGCACTTCACGGTCAGCCGTGGCGGATATGTGCTCGAGGGCCGGCACCGCAGCCTCGAGACGCTCGAGACCGGCCTGGCGCAGGTCCAGGCCGCGCACTGCCCGGGTCGCAACATCGACTCGATCGGGATCGAAAACGAGGGCACCTACATCACCGAGACGCCGCCGGAGGCGCTGTGGGACTCGCTGGTGCGGCTGTGCGTGGCGATCTGCGAACAGTACAACATCAAGGCGCACAACATCTTCGGGCACTGGGACTTCCGTGCCACGCTGTGCCCGGGCGCCGCGTTCTACCGGCAGTTTCCCCGGCTGCGCCGCGAGATCGCGTGCGAGCTGGGCACGCGCAAGAGCGAGATCCCGCTGCGGACCTGGCCCGACATTTACAGCTCGATCGGCGGGCCGGTCGTGCGGGTCGCCCAGTGGCTGCTGCGCCACCGGGGCTACGACATCGCGGTCACGGGCGCCTGGAGCGCGGCGATGACGGCCGCGATCCAGGACTGGCAAACGAAAAACGGGCTCCCGGCCTCGCCCGACGGCACGATGACCACCGGGACGTGGGAGACGCTCGTGCCCGATCTGGGCAGGGATGCCGCCGGCGACGCGGTGAGCGCGATCCAGAACATCGTGCCGGACAAGGGTTATCCGGACGTGACGATAACCGGCGTCCACGACCAGCCCACGAGAAGGGCCGTGCAGGACCTGCAGCGGCTGCACGGCCTTTCGCCCAACGGCAAGGTGGACGCCGGCACGTGGTGCGCGATCGTCGGCGGGATCGTGCGGCAGGCCTTCTAGCGTCCTGATTGGACCAACTGTGCGGGGGTGGCGGACTGCTGCCCCTTCACAGCGGTGAGGGCGACGCCGGCGATGGTGAGCGCGATCGCGATCGCGACGACCACTTTGCTCCATCCGGGCGCGGCCGGGTCGGTGAAGGCGCCGATGCCCAGCACGGCCGCGACCACCCGGCTGCCGATGGCCAGCGTGAGCCCGCCGCGCCGGGAGGCGAAGGCCAGCCCGACGCCGGCGAGCGTGAGGATCCCGAGGACACAGCCCGTGATCAGGACCCATGCGGGCGGCGCGCCTTCGACTAACCGTGCCCGCGGTGTTGACGATCCACTCAGGGGTGTACCGGGGAAACTCCGCCAGGTGCGGGCGCACCACCGCCCACTCGCGTGCCGCCTCGTCCAGCCGGTCCATGTCGGCGAGCACCGAGGCCAGCCAGGCTCGCATCAGCGTGTGGCCGTCGCGCGCCATCGCGTCGCGCACAAACGACTCCACCGCGCTCAGGTCGCCGCCCGTGAGCGCGGCGAGATGGCTCTGGAACACGACATGCAGGAAGCCCGCCTCGCCGTGCTCGCTGCCCGTTGAGCGGGCCCCGATCGCCAGCGCCTCGTCGGCGAGCTCGCCCGCCCGCGCGAATCTGCCCTCCAGCAACGCCGTGCACGCCCGCATCATCGTCAGCCGCCAGCGCGCCAGCGGCTCGCGCAGGTGCGCGACCACCCCCGCATACGCCGCGACCTCGGTGTCGAACGGCACCCGCCGGCCCAGCTGCCAGTGCGCGTCGGCCCGCCAGCTGTGCCCCCACGCCAGGTAGTCGTCCCGGCCCGCCTCACGGCCCAGCAGCACGGCCCGTTCGCCGATCGCCAGTCTGTCCAATGTGTACCGGCAGTCGGTCAGCGCCACATATCGGGCCTGCAGCGCCAGAAACCGCGCATCCGGATCGCCGGTCGCGTCGGCCGCGGCCTGTGCGCGCTCGCTCAGGCCCGGCTCGATGCCGCCGGCCCACCGGTTGGCGGTCACGGCCAGCTGCCCGAGCAGGCGCGCAGTGAGCACCGGATCGCCGTCGCCCACGACCGCCAGCGCCTCGCGGCACAACGCGTGGATCTGGTCGCACACCGGATCGTTGCTCAGCCCGCGCACCACGAGCGCGGCCTCGGCCAGTGTGGCCGCGTCGCCGCGGGCCCGAGCCAGATCGGCTGCCCGCTGGCACGAACGCCACGCCGCCGCGACCGAACCGGCCCGGAACTCGCTGCGCGCCAGCTCCAACACCAACTCCTGATGTCCCGTCGGCGACAGCTCGAGCGCCCGGCGGTACAGGTCGGCCGCCTGCTCGTAGGCCAGCCGGCGGCCGGCGGCGCGGGCCGCCGACACGGTCGCCTCGAGCGCCTCGGCCAGCAGGCCCGGGTCGGCGCCCAACAGGGCGGCCTGCCGCAGATGGTGTGCGTTCATGTCAGGGTCGGGCACGGCCCGCGCGGCTCGCTCGTGCAGCTCCTGCCGCGCCGCCGCGGGCAGCTCGGCGTAGGCGACCTCGCGCACGAGCACGTGCGCGAACCGGAACAGGAGCGCCCCGGCCGAGGTCACCAGCTCCGCCGCGACCGCGTCCGCGACGTCTTCCACCGCACGCGCTACCGGCTCCCGCGTGATGGTGGCGAGCTGGCCGGCGGAGAACTCGCGCCCCAGCACGGCCGCGGCCCGCAGCGCCTCGCGCGACGCCGGCTTGAGCCGGCCGAGACGATCGGCGATCACGCCGCGCACGCTCGCCGGCAGATCCGCCGCGCCCGCGATCGCGGCATAGCGCGCCAGCTCCACCGCAAACAGCGGGTTGCCCTCGGCCCGCCGCTCGACCGCCGCGATCAGGGCATCGTCGGGCGTGGCTGGCAGCGTTTGGCGTGTCAGCTTCCCATCGGGCGCGGCCGGCAGCGTCTGGCGTATCAGCGATGCGACCTCGCTCGGCGCGAGCCCGGACAGCGGCAGCGAACTCGCGGCCGGCTCGCGCAGCACGGCACCGATCACGGCGGCGACCTCATCGCGCGGATGGACCTCGGTCCTGCGGTACAGGCCGACGACCAACAGCCGCGAGCGTGCCACGGCCGACGCCAGCACCTGCAGCAGGCGCAGCGACGGCACGTCGGCCCAATGCAGATCGTCGATGACGATCAGCAGCCCGTCGGGCTCCGCGGCCCGTCGCAGCGCGTCGGCCACCTCGTCGAAAAGACGGAATCGGCTGTCCGTGTCAGAGGCTTCGGTGAGATCGGTTGCATCGAGATCCGCCAGTATCTGCGTCCACGGCCGGTATGGCGCGGCGCCCTCGCCCTCCAGACATCGGCCCCAGCGGGTGCGCATGCCGGCCGCGTGCGCGAGCCGGACCGCCTGCGCCGCGAGGGCCGACTTGCCCATGCCCGGATCGCCGTGGATCAGGATCAGACCGCCGTCGCCGCCCCGCGCGGCCGCCAGGCCCTGATCCAGGGCGCCCAGCTCGGCCGCGCGGCCGACGAAAACGGTCACACAGTCAAGCTACGGTCAATAGCCGATGTTGCGCAGAGCAGTGTCGCCGAGCCGATCCTTCAATTGCTGCAGATAGAGGCTCCACGGGCCGACCGGCCCGCCGAAGGCGTCGAATTCGCCGTCACCCGAACGGGACGCCCCGCGGCAACCGATGACCCAGTTGCGCGCGCCGGGCGGGTTGTGCACCTTGTACTTGTCGCCCAGGCAGTTGTAGAACACCTGGTAGGCACCCGACCAGCCGTGGCCGGTGCCGGAGTTGCCGCGGTTGTAGGCGCCGATCTGCTGCGACCCGTTGTTGCTCTGGTGCACGACGTTGTCGAACAGCGTGCCCACGCCCCACCGGTGATGCGGCCCGAGCTCCGAATAGGACTGCTCGGCGCGGCTGTCCAGAAACACGTTGGGCCCCGGCGAGTTGGCGCCCGACACGAAGTCGTGCCGCCCGGTCTGCGCGAACGACCGCATCACCAGCACGTGCGACGCGCCCTCCAGGTCGAACGGGTAGCGCCGCCCGCCGGTGATCTGCGACTTGTGGTCCAGCGACGCGCTGTCGGTCACGGTCACGTGCTTGGCGCCGCCGCCGAGCCGGACCGTGCCCTGGACGAAGTGCAGGGACACGACGTTGCGCAGCCAAGCGTGCTGCACGTTGCCGAACGAGACGGCCCAATTGGCGTGCGCCTCATCGGTGTCCGACGCGAAGTCGGACTCGATGCGCAGATTTTCCACGCCCACCCGCTGGATGCGCCCGCTGAACGTGTATTTGTAGACCGCGCCGCCGCCGAACTGCGACTGCATCGCCTCCATCACCGGGGCGTCCACGGTGATCCGGTTGCCGCTGATGGCCGTGATTTTGCGCTCGTAGTGCATGGTCCGTGAGGCCGGTGTCCACACCGTGCCGGACAGGCACGTCGATCCGTCCACATCGGACGTGTCATACGAGGTGCCGGTCGCGCCGCAGGCGTCCATGCCGACCGAGTCGATCCACTGCTGGTTGGGCGTGCGCACGACGACCACGTCGTCGCCGACCCGGAAACCCGTCGCGCTCGCGACGGTCATCGACCTCGTACCGACAGAAACATAACTATCGGTAATCCGCTGCCGCGACCCGGAAACCTCACTTCTGCCGCCGCTTCCGGCGATGTTTATCAGATTTCTGGTACCGGTCCCAGTCGCGCGCAGCACCGTCCCGCTCGATCCCCGCAGCACCACGCCGCCCCGGTTGAGCGTGAGGCTCCCGGCGATCTCGTACGTGCCCGGGTTCAGCAGCACGGCGCCACGGAGACCGTTTGCATCGGGCGTCAGCGCGCCCACCGCATCGATGGCCGCCTGGATGCGCGCGCCGTCGTCGCCCGTCCCCGGTGAGACCGTTTGCTGCGCGGGCGGATTGGGCAGCGCCACACCGCCACCGCCGTAGCCGGCATACGAGAAGTCGGGGATCGTGTCGCCGTTGGTGTGCGGCGTGTACTGCAGCCGCCCGTCCGCGCCGACCGCGAGCCGGGCGCTCGTGCCCGCCGTCACGTGCGCCTCGAATTCGGTCACACTGTTCCACAGGTTCACCGAGTTGCCGTGCCCGAGGTAGCGCACATACCGGGCCGACGCCGCCGTGAACGTGAATGTCTCGAGCCCCGTCGATGTGCCGCCGCTCTGTCCACTCCAGACCGTGGTCCAGGCCGTGCCGTTCGCCGACAGTTGCAGCGCGAAGCTCGCCCGCCGGGTGTTGCCGCTGAAGAACGCGATCCGGGCCGCGCTCACGGTCAGCGCCGTCCCCAGATCCACGGTCAGCCATTGCCCGTCCCCGAGGGCCGACCAGCGCGTAGATAGGTTGCTGTCCAACACATTGCGCGCTACGTTTCCGTCATCGGCGCTTGCCGTGGCCAGCCGCACGGTGGCCTTCACCGGCGTGACCGCGGCGGCGGCGGAGGCCGGGCGGACCTCGGCGCCGGCCGATAGGAGGAGGAGCAAGGGCAGGACCAGCGCCAGAGCCTTCATGAATTGTAAACTTAACTATCGTATTTTGGGCAGTCAATTTAAATCGGGCTTAAGCGGGCGGGTTTGGGTTTCTTCGGGAGAGGCCGGGCTCTTTGCCGCCGCGGGGGAAGGGAGGTGCGGTGAAACGGACATCGCGCGACATTCGCGTGGCCAACCGGTTCCGTGTGCTGCGCCAGGTCATCGCGGGTCAGCGGGCCTCGCGCCAGGCGATCGCGGCCGGCACCGAGCTCAGTCTCGCCACCGTGGCCCACCTGATCGGCGAGCTCATCGACGCGGGCCTGGTTGTAGAGGCCGGGTTCGAGGACTCCGGCGGCGGCCGGCCGCGTGCGCTGCTCTCGCCCAACCCCGGCGGCGGGCTGCTGGTGGGCGTCGACGTCGCCGAGACCTACGTGCACGCGGAGCTCTACACCTCGGCCCTGACCGTGCTGGCCGAGGCGGAGGAGGAGCTGCACCCCGACGAAAACAGCCCGCAACAGGTGGTCCACCACATCGTCTCCAGCGTTCGCGCGGTCATCGCGTCGTCCAAAGTGGACTATTCCCGGGTGTTGGGCATCGGGGTCAGCGTGCCCGGCCAGGTCGAGCGCGAGGGCGGCATGTCGGTCTTCGCGCCCAACTGGGACTGGCACGACGAGCCGCTGGGCCGCATGCTCGCCGCCGAGCTCGACCTGCCGCTCTACCTGGACAACCCGCTCAAGGCCACGACCGTCGCCGAGCTGTGGTTCGGCGCGGGCCGCGGCTACGACGACGTCGTGGTGGTCACGCTCGGCACGGGCGTCGGCGCGGGCCTGGCGATGGGCGGCTCGCTCTACCGTGGCGCGACCAACAGCGCGGGGGAGTGGGGCCACACCACGCTGGTCCTCGACGGGCGGCTGTGCCACTGCGGGCGGCGCGGCTGCGTGGAGACCTACGTCGGTGCGCCCGGCATCATGCAAAACCTGCGCGAGCTCGCGCCCAGCAGCCCGCTGCTGCATCCCGACGATCAGACCGCGACCATCGACGCGCTCGCCACGGCGCTGGCCGACGGCGACCCGGTCGCGGCAAAGGTGGTCAGCGAGACGGCACGATACCTCGGCGTGGCCGTCGCCGATCTGATCAACCTCGTCAATCCCGAGGTGATCGTGCTGTCGGGCTGGGTGACGGCGCGGCTGGGCGACGCGCTCCTGCCCGAGGTGCGCGCGGTCATCGGGCGGCACGCGCTGCGGCGCCCGCTGTCGGTCGTGGAAATCGTTCTCTGCCCGCTGGTGCGCAACCCGGTCAGCCTGGGCGCGGCGACGTTCGCGCTCGAGGGCTACCTGCGCGGCCTACCGCATTAGAAACGGCTCCGGGCTGGAAACGGCTCCGGGCTGGAAACGGCCTGCCGTGCTAAGAAACGGCCTGCCGTGCTAAGAAACGGCCCGCCGCGCGGAAAACACCAGCCGCCACGCCGACTTCCCGGCAGGCGCCTGCCCGGCGAGCCGGGTGCGGAAAACGGTATCCGGCCGCCCGAAGTGGTCGGTCGTTTCCAGCCTTTCCGTGTGCGCGGCCAGACCCGGATGGTCGAGCGTGAGCACCGAGGTCCAGTCGACCCGGCTGACGAGCAACTCCTCAAACGGCATCGGCCGGTCCACGGTCAGCTCGTCGGTCACGTCGAGCCGGCCCTCGTGCCGCCAGTCGAAGCGGCGGATCAGCGAGCGCAGCCCGTCCACGTCATACGCCCCGGTGAGGTCCAGCTCGAACACGACACCCTCCGAAGTGGACTCCGCGCGCAGCACGACCGCCCGGCGATCCGACCCGGCCTCCTGCGCCCGCCCGTCGACGACCGGCACGGAGTGGCCGAGCGACGACGGGTGCAGCGACTCGTAGCGCCCCGGGCCGAAGTATTCGCGCGTGTACTCGCCCGCGCCCAGGTCGTCGAGCACGTTCACGCCGTCGGCGTGCAGCACGAAGTGGCCCAGGTCGTTATGGTTGTGCGGCTCGCCGTTGTGCCCGCCCTTGGCCGCGAAGGCATACCGCCCGCCACGCGCCACGACCCACCCCAAATCGGGGAAGACGTCGGCTCTTTCCCAAGGCGCGCTCGTCGCACCCGGCCGATACCACGCAAGCGTGCGCGACAGGTGCGCCCACCGATAGCAGTGATCGTCGTGAAAGGACGGCACGACCGCCGGCGGTGCCGTCCCGAACCGCTCGGCGAGCAGGCTCAGCAGGCCTGCCGGCAGCGACGGTCGCGTCGTGGTGTCGGAGAACGGCACATACGCGTCGCCGCTGAGCCGCACTCGCTGCGGGAACGCGGCGATCCGGGCCACCTTCGGCGAGTCGAGCATGTCCCCACCCAGCGCCTCCGCGAGGTACACGAAATAGCCAAACCCGTAGGCCCAATAGGCGACCCCTTCGGCGCAGCCACCGTCGTCGCCGTATCCGGCGAGGAAACTGCCCATCGCCTTCCCGCACCGCGCGAGAATCGGGCCGGGGTCGTCCAGCAGCGCGAGCGCCGCCATGCCCACCGCACCCCCGCACACCGCCTCCCAGTTGTTGCGCGTCCCCTCCCACGGGAACGGTGCCGGATCCGCGAACGGCTCGAACACGCGCCGCGTGACCTCCTCACGCACCCGCTCCGCGACGCGGCCGTCCAAACGCGACCCCAGCGCCGCCAACGTTTCCGCGAGCGTGTGCGCCGTTTCCGCCGCGAACAGGTCCACTGTGCACGGCAGGTGGGAAGGCAGCGCCCACGTGTACTCGTCACACACCGACCACAGCGCGTCCTCCAGCCCGCCCAGCTCGGCGCCCGGCCGGTGTACCGCCTGCGCCGCAAGCGCCACCAGCTTGGCCCGGCGCGCGAAGTATCGCCGCTCATACCCGAGCCGCTGCCCGCTGTCGGCGAATTGGCGAAACAAACTGAACGACAGCTCCGGCAGCACGGGATCGCTTGCCACCGCGTCGATTTCGCGCCAAAGCGCAGCCAAGCTCCAGGGCCTCCCTCCGCTGCGCTCAGCGGGGCATGCCTGCTGATTCACTCGGGACAAGCCCTCGCTCATGCCACCCTCGCTAAATCCTCCAGGAGAATCGCGCCCAGCATCGGTTCGCCGCGCACGAAACGCTCCACCTCCGCCACCGCGAACTCGCCCAGCCGCAGGCGTTCCGTGCCCTGCGCACCGGCCAGGTGCGGTGTCACCAGCACGTTGGGCATCGAGAACAGTAGATGATCTGGTGCCAGCGGCTCCGGGTCGGTCACATCGAGCACCGCGTCGATTCGCCCGCTGGCGCAATGCCGCACAAGCGCATCGGTGTCGATGAGGCTGCCGCGCGCGGTGTTGACGATGAGCGTGCCGTCGCGCATCAGGCCCAGCCGGCGGTCGTCGATCATATGGCGTGTGCTGGGAAGCGCGGGCGCGTGCAGACTGACCACATCGGACAGCCGGCACAGCTCGTCGAGCTCGATGGCGCCGTCCAGAAACGGGTCCGACACGAGCACCCGAAAGCAGCCCACCCGCTCGAGGCGCTCGATGACCCGGTGCCCGATCCGTGATGCGCCAACGATTCCGACGGTGAGCCCGTCGTTGCCCGAGCCCGTGCCCAGCGCCAGCGAGCGCAGCCGCCCGGCCGCGTATTCGTTGGCATAGAAGAAGCTTCGCTTGCCGGCCAGGATGATCGCGGCAACCGTGAAGTCGGCGACCGGGTCGGCGTTGGCGTCGGCCGCGCTCGACACCGCGATGCCACGCCGCCACACCTCCTCGCGCAGGTGGCCCTTGACCGAGCCCGCGGCGTGCACGATGGCCCGCAGCCGGGGCGCCGCGTCGAGGGTCTCGTCGGTGATGACCGGACACCCCCACCCGGTGATCAATATGTCCGTGTCTGCCCCTAACGGCCCAAGTTGGACCGTGGTGCGTAGGCGATCAAGCAGACCGTCGTCGAAGACGGACGGGAGGAGTCGGGCCGACATCTGGAGCGCGGCCGCGGGGCGGAGGGGCATCTGGCGAGTGTAAGCGCTTTCCTAGCCGGCGCAAGCGTCGCGGACATTTCGGCTTTCACAGGCGGCAACCAGCATCTTCTGATCCCTTGACGAAGGGCTCGCGGCCTCCCTATGCTTCCGGCAATTAACGCTGTTGAAACGTTTTCATTAATCGCCTTAACGAAAGAAAGCGGTTCCGTAACACCGGTCGAGGACCGGTCCGACGAAACGAGTAGGAGCAGGCGTGGCGACTAAGGCACCGGGCCGACTGACGCTGCGGCAACGGTTACGCCGTGACGGCATGCTGCTGATCCTTGCCTTGCCGGGCATCGGAATCCTGCTGCTGTTCGAGTACATCCCGTTGCTGGGCAACGTGATCGCGTTCAAGGACTATCAGCCGTTCCTGGGCATCGCCGAGAGCCCCTGGGTGGGCTTCCAGAACTTCCTGGTGCTGCTGCGCGGCGATCAGCAGTTCCTCAACGCGCTGACCAACACCCTGATCATCACCGGGCTGCAGGTGCTGTTCGTCTTCCCGGCGCCGATCGTGCTGGCGCTGCTGCTCAACAGCCTGCTCTCGGAGCGCGTCAAACGGCTCGTGCAGTCGATCCTGTACCTGCCGCACTTCCTGTCCTGGGTCATCGTCGTGGCCATCTTCCAGCAGGTGCTGGGCGGCAGCGGCATGATTAACAACTGGCTGCGGGCCAACGGCCACTCCACATTCGACATCCTCGGCAACCCCGACTGGTTCGCCCAACTGCTCACCGCCCAGGTGATGTGGAAGGAGACCGGTTGGGCAACGATCATCTTCCTGGCCGCACTGTCCCAAATCGACAGTGCGCTCTATGAGGCCTCCAGTGTGGACGGCGCGAGCCGATGGCGTCAGCTGTGGCACGTGACCCTGCCGGGCCTGCGCGGCGTCATCATTCTGCTGTTCATCCTGCGCCTCGGCGACGTGCTGAGCGTCGGGTTTGAACAGATCATCCTGCAGCAGGGCGCGGTGGGATTGCAGGCCAGCGAGGTGCTCGACACCTACGTCTACAACAACGGCATCATCAACGGCCAGTGGGGCGTGTCGGCCGCGGTCGGCCTGGTCAAAGGCCTTGTCGGGGTGGCGTTGGTGCTGGGGGCCAACAAGGTCGCCCACATCTTCGGCGAGCGAGGGGTGTACGGGAAATGAACGCGGCAGACGGCCTGGCGGGTGCAAGAGGAGGTCACGCGGACCCGGAAGCCGACAGGTCTTCCCGGCGGGGACGGAGGCGAGACGCCCGTGGCCATGAAATGGTGTCAATGCCGATGCGCGTGCTCAAGGGCGTCGTGCTGGCCATCTGTTGCGCCTTCGTCCTCGTGCCCTTCGTGGGCGTGATATCGACGAGCCTGGCCGACCAGGCCCAGGTCATCAACTCGGGCGGGTTCGTTCTCTTCCCGGACAACGCAAACCTCAACGCCTACAAATCCATCTTCGCCGGCGGCGTCGTCACCCGGGCCGTGCTGGTGAGCGTGTTCATCACCGTCGCCGGGACGGCGATCAGCCTGACCAGCACCGCGATGCTGGCCTACGCGCTGAGCCGCCCGGGATCGCTGGCACACAAGCCGTTGCTGATGGTGGTGTTGATGTCGCTGCTGTTCACGCCGGGCATCATCCCGTCGTACCTGATGGTCAAGCAGGTGGGGATGCTCAACACCTTCTGGGCGCTGATCATCCCGACCGCAGTGAGCGGGTTCAACGTCATCGTGATGCGGGCGTTCTTCATGGAGCTGCCGGATGAGCTGCTGGAGTCGGCGCGGCTGGACGGGGCGAGCGAAACGAAGATCCTACTGCGGGTGGTGCTGCCACTGTCCAAAGCGGTGCTCGCGGTAATCGGTCTCTTCTACGCCGTCGGGTACTGGAACGCCTTCTTCAACGCGATGCTGTACATCAACGACAACGACAAGTGGCCGCTGCAACTCATCCTGCGAACGTATGTGGTGAACAACGCGATGCTGGGCTCGGATCAGCTCGGCGCGAACGAGGCGCTGCCGCCACAGCAGTCGATCCAGATGGCGATCCTGGTGGTCGCGCTGGTGCCGATCCTTCTTGTGTACCCGTTCCTGCAACGCCATTTCGCCAAGGGCGTGCTTACCGGCGCGGTCAAGGGCTGACCGCGCCACTAAGGAGATTTCACATGGCTGCATATTCCGTCGATCGCCGCACCCTCCTGTTAGGAGCGTTGGGCGCCGCGGGCGCGGCGCTGGCCGGCTGTGGCACGAGCGGCGGCACCACGCCGAGCGGCGGCAGCAACAACGCGGGCGTGAAGCTGCCGTCGAACATCCCGTTCACCAACGGCCCCAAGGCGGATCTGCCCGGCAACGCCGACGGTGTGCTCGACGCGTTCCTGAAGTATCCGTCCAACCCGATCAGCGTGACCGCGGGCGCGCCCGGTGACGGCGGCGCGGTGAGCGTGTTTGTGCAGACCTTCAGCCCGGTCGCGCCCGGCGTCAGTTCCAACAAATATTGGCAGGCTCTGAACAAGGCGCTCAACGCCGACATGAAGATTTCGGTGGTGCCGTCCTCCGACTACAGCCAGAAGTTCGCGGCCATGGTCGCGGGCGACGAGCTGCCCGACCTGCTGCACGTGCGCACGAGTGTGGTGGACATCCCGGCCCTGATGAAGGCGAAGTTCCAGGACCTGACCCCGTTCCTGGGCGGCGACGCGGTCAAGGAATACCCGTTCCTGGCCAACCTTCCCACGGCCACGTGGAAGGTTTCGACCATCCACAATGGAGCCATCTACGGCATCCCGATCCCGCGCGCCAAGCAGGGCAACCTGATGTTCCGGCGCGACGACATCATCGCCGCCAAGTCGCTGAACCCCGACCCGAAGACGTTCGCGGAGTTCAAGAAGCTGTGCCAGGACCTGACCGACGTGCGTGGAAACAAGTGGGCCATCACCGGCGCAGAGACCGCTTTCCAGTTCATCCAGAAGATGATGGGCCTGCCCAACGTGTGGAAGCTCGACGGCGGCAAGCTGACCCACCTCATCGAGATGGAGCAGACCAAGCAGGCCCTGTCCGACGCGGCCGAGCTGTGGAAGGCGGGATACATCCACCCGGACAGCTTCGCCGGGCCCAACGCCGACCTGACCACGCAGTACAAGCAGTGGTTCAACGCCGGCTCGGTGGCACTGCACGAGGACAACTACCCGGCGTGGCCGCAGTTCTACGTGCAAAACGTGGCGGGGCCGTCGTTCAAGGTGGGTGGCATGCTCCCGCCCAGCTACGACGGCAGCACCAAGGCCGTGACGTGGCAGGGCAATCCGAGCTTCAGCTTCACCGCGTTCAAGAAGGCCAGTGACGCGCGCATCAAGCAGCTGCTGAAGATCTGCGACTGGCTGGCCGCGCCGTTCGGCAGCACCGAGTATCTGCTGAAGAACTACGGCGTCGACAGCGTTGACTGGACCCGCAACGCCGATGGTGACCCGGTGCAGACCGACACCGGCAAGGCCGAGGTGCCGGGCCTGGGCGCGGGCTACATCGCGGCCCCGCCGTTCGCCCTCTACTACCCGGGCCAGGCGAAGGCCACCAGCGACGGCCACGCCTACCAGGTCAAGGCCCTGCCGATGTCCGTCGCAGACCCGACGCTGGGCATGTACTCGCCGACCAACTCGCGGCAGAGCGGCGCGCTCAGCACGAAGCTGGCCGAGGGCCGGCAAGCCATCATGCGCGGGCAGAAACCGGTCTCTTCGTGGGACGACGTGGTCAAGGACTGGAAGGCCTCCGGCGGCGACACGATCCGCAAGGAGCTCGAGCAGGCCCTGGCGCAGAACGGCTAGTCAACCCGGCTAAAGCTTTACCGTTTCCCTATCACCATCCGGCCACAGGATGGTGACCTGGCCGGCGTCGACCTCCACCCTATGCTGCCTGGGTGCAAGGTCGGCGCCGGTCAGGATAATCGCTGCGGCATAGATCTCGCCCTTGACCGCCGGCCCGTCGCTGAGCACCACCGGGACGGTCGAGCCGGGCCCGAAGGCGTCCGCGCCGTTCGTTTCTACGACGGCCGCGACCGGGAGCCCGCGCAGTCCAACCACGACGGACGTCAGCCGGTCGTCCGCGGTCTGGAAACCGCCGACGCGCAGGATGCAATCGGTCTCTTCCTCGATCCGCACCAGGCGGATCTCCACCGGGCCGCGTACCACCGATGCCGTGGTGACCAACGGGCCCTCGACAAACGAGGCCTCGCGCGGCGGCCAGACAAACGCGTCGGGCAGCGAGCCGTCTATCCAATGTGCCCGGTGCCGCGACACCGCGACGCGGCCACTGACAGAGACCGGTGTCAGCGGGCGGCGATGCGAAACGTTGCCCGCGCGATCGATGAGCGCCACATGGTTGTCCACCGGCGCGTGCCAGGCCTGCCGGTCATAGCCGGGCCCGGTGTGAGTCGAGTAGGCATGCCGCGCATATCCGGGATCGTCCGCGCCGGGCCGATCGTCGGGCGCATGGTCCGTGCCATGATTGAAAACCCTGATAACCCCATCATTTTTTGTACCCGACACAAGCCACCCGGTCGCTTCTACGTGCAGTGCGACGTCGCGCTGCTCGACCTCCAGCGGCAGCTCCGGCTCCGTCCACACGGGATGGTCGGCCGGCAGCGCCAGCCCGGCAAACGCCTTGCTCGACCAGTAGGGCGAGCCCGGGCCCGAATAGGGCTGGCGGATCGGCTCAAACTCGCCGTGCCAGCCGATGCGCTGCAGGCCGTCGGCGTCCCAGCTGCCGGCGTCGGCGAAGTAGCGCAGGCTCGCGCTGGCCAGGCGGCGGGTGCGACCGGGCGGCAGTGGCGTCGCGTCAAACAGCGCGCCCGCCCAAAACGGTGCGGTGGCGGCAAACCGGTAGGTCAGCGAGCGCCCCTGGTGCAGCGGGGATCCGTTGGGCGCGAAGAGATGCTGCGCGGTGTCCAAATAGGATCGCAGGCGCTCCCGGTAGCGGGTGCCGTCCTCACCGGACATCCGGCAGTACCACAGCGGGTAGAAGTTCATCGCCCAGCCCGCATACCAGTCGAAGTTGCGCGCTGCCGTGCCCGCGAACCCGTCGGTGTACCAACCGTCGCCCACATACCACGACTCGGTCAGCGCGATATTGCGCTCGATGTCCTCGGCCGACCACGGCCCGCCCACCGAACGCAGGAACGCCTCGGTGACATTCTGGAACCACACCCAGTTGCACGCCGCGTAGACCTGGCCCAGCGATGCGGCCAGCCACTCCACCGTCTGCTGCTTGGTCCGGTCGTCGAGCCGATCCCACAGCACCGCGCGCGACTCGTGCAACGCCAGCGCGATCGACGCCGCCTCCACGCGTGCCTGCGGCACCTCGTTGAGCCCGGGCCACCGCTCCGGCGAATCGGGATCCACCCCGGCCGCGAGCCCGTCGGCGTACCACTGCGCGAGCCCGCTGAGATCACTGGAGTCACCGCCGTGCGCCAAGCGGAACCCGGCGGCGAGGAACGTGCGCGCGAACCCCTCCAGCCCGTCGCTGCGCCTGCCCGACACGCTCGCCGGGCCGGGCAGCTCGATCAGCGCGCGCCGCGGCGAGGCGTATTTGCGAGCGGCCGCGAGGGTCTGGTCGGCCACCGCCTCCCAGTGCGCCCGCGTCCAACCGGTGTAAGGGGAAAGGCGCCGATCCTCATCAGGCAGTCGCATCACCCCACAATAGTTGATCAACGTTTCACTATACGCGGTGTGGCGTGCGGGCTCCCGTACTTTCGGCCGAGGAAACAGCATCCCCGGCTCCCGCTTTCGGCCGGTGCAATCGCGGCCTGAGTTCCGATGAGACCGGCCCAACCCAATGCCACGATGGCAGCTATGAAGGCGATTGTTCAGCAGCGTTACGGTTCGCCCGACGAGTTGCGGCTCGCGGAGGTCGACAAGCCCGCACCCGCCCGCGGCGAGGTGCTGGTGCGGGTGCACGCGGCATCGGTCAACGCGCGCGACTGGCACGTGGTGCGCGGCGACCCCTTCCTGGCGCGGCTGACCGCACCCAAGCTGCTCGGCCTGCGTGGACCCAAGCGGCAGATCCGCGGCACCGACTTCGCCGGGCGGGTCGAGGCGGTCGGTGCCGGCGTGGACCGGTTCCAGCCCGGTGACGAGGTTTACGCCGACTCCGGCGACGTTCACGGCGCGTTCGCGGAGTATGTGTGCGCTCCCGCCGACGTGGTCGAGTTCAAGCCGGCCAACCTCAGCTTCGAGCAGGCGGCCACGATGCCGCTGGCCGGCAATACCGCGCTGATGGGCCTGCGGGATGTGGGGCGGGTGCGGCCGGGGCAGCAGGTTCTGGTCAACGGGGCTTCCGGCGGCGTGGGGACGTTCGCCGTGCAGATCGGCAAGGCGCTCGGGGCGGACGTGACGGCGGTGTGTAGCACAAGAAACGTGGACCTGATGGGAGTGCTGGGCGCCGACCATGTCGTCGACTACACCAAGCACGACTTCACCCGCCTCGGTCGGCGCTTCGACGTCGTGCTCGACCTGGTGGGCAACCGTTCGCTGGGCGACCTGCGGCGGGCGCTGGCGCCGGGCGGCACGCTCGTGCTCTCCGGCGGAGGCACGTCCCGCGGCGGCGCAAGCCTCGTCGGGCCAATGGGCCTGATGATCCGGTCGCAGGCCGTGTCCCGCTTCGTGCGCGAGCGGATCGTCCTGCTCATCACGCCGCCGAGCCGCGAGCTGCTGGCGTCGCTGCGCGAGCTCGCCGAGGCGGGCAAGCTCACCCCGATCATCGACCGGACCTACACCCTGCGCGAAGTGCCCGACGCGATCCGATACCTAGAAGTGGAGCACGCGCGCGCCAAAGTCGTCATCACCATCTGACCCCGCCACGGCGGCTCAGCATGGCTGCGGGCGGTAGTCCGATGATTTGCTCGCTGGCCAGGCCGGGTTCAGGAATTTTCAGCCTGAAAGATGCCGAAGATTATGGCGGCAAGAAACGTGATTGAGTTCAGCCACGCCAGGACGACGAACGCGGTCGAAACGTCCTCGAGGGCTTCAATCGTCTTCTTCGGCCTGCTGCGCTTGTGCCGGGCGTGTTCCGCCTCGACTCCGCTGATGAGTCCCCCGAGAATGCATAAGATGCCCGCTGCGCCCGTGAAGACGATCAGGCCCACCACGCCATATTTCCTGATGAGGCCGATAACTGTGGCGATCAGGAGCAGTACTCCTTGGCTGACGACCCCCACCAGCACGTCACGGCTGGCCCTCATCAACCGAGTGCCCCAGCGCCGCCGCGGCGTATTGCGCATGACCTGTATGGTCTCAGGTGCGCACAAGGCAGGCCAATAAATGAATGGTCCCATCGCGTCGACCGAAAGACCTACTAAGGAGACAAAGGCCACCAGCGACCGCTCAACCGACTGGTCTGACAGTGGGTGGTCCATCCGTGGCTGGGTGCGTGGGCCAGATGGTGAAACATGGGGCCGAACGCGCTGTCATCGGCATTGTGCCGGCCCCAATGCAGCGACCGTGTTCGGTTTCACGGAGAGTCACTCCGCACCGTGGCTGGCTTCGGCACGAGATCCGTGCTGTGTGACCCACAAGTGGGGCCTGCCTTTTCACGAACATCCCCGGAGAGCACCGTCGCAGTGGCGCCGAGGTGATGGACATCTGGCTCCCCGTGCTCGCCGATGAGGCCAGATACCGTCACGGAATTGACACCGTTGGTGATCTATGTCCATTGCCGGGGAACATTGTCCGTGCCAAAGAAGGGCGTACGACAAGGAGTTTTTGCCAGCTAACTGTGTCTGCAGTAGCGCCGCCGGATTGAGGTCCCGGCGGTGGCGCTTCAGACTCGATGAGACGACCGAGGTCAGGCCCGCGCCTCGGCGTCACTCGTCACAGTGCGACGGGTCGATAGCTCAGTGCTGTATCGACGATGTGCTCTGGTGGTGCGTCCACCAACTCCGGCGGCGGCCAGAAAATCAAACCGTCCACCCCGGGGTGCTGGACGTTGGTCTTCAGCAGCAGGACGTAGTAGTCCTGATCTCCTTCGCCGGCAATGATCCGGCGAACGATCTCGATCAGCTCATCGCGGGTAACGTCGAGGACTCTCGGCCGTACGGGGCGGGCTGCCTCGAGGGCGAAGTCCTCGATATCGCGAGATTCCCAGTAGGTGAGGAAGTGTTCGGCGGTGTAGGAGTGGCCGGTTTTCGAGTTGAACGTGCTGATCGCTGCGTCAGCAGGTTCGCCACTTTCGAGAAGTTCCGCGATGTTTCCGATGGCGGCACGAAGCGCGGCGATGCGCTGCGGCGGAACCGTCGGTGGGCAGAGCTCGGGACGCAACTCCATCGGCACATTCTGCTATGACTCGGCTGGGGTAGGTGGTGGCTGGGGTGCGAGGTCGGTAAGCCACCGCCGGCTTCGTCCAGGTTGCCGCTCAGATCTCGTAGAACAGTGAGACCCATAGGCTTCGCACGGTGGCGCCATTATCGATGAAAACGTAGATCTCGCCGCCGGTTCCGTATTGGAACGCGACGTGCGCGGATATCGATGGCGGTGACCCCGCCGCACCACTGCTCATGTATCCGCTACCGGGCGTGTTGTACTCGCTTGCCTGGCCGTTGGCGGTGACAGGAACTGCGAAGAAGACGGCCTTGTTGTTGGAGCCAGCCGTCGCGTACTCGTACTTGAGTCGTATAAAGACCGTCCTTCCGATGATGCTGAAGCGAGCAATCGACTGTGTGGCAGACGTTGGTGCGGTCCCGTCCCACACCAGGCCCGGTGACCAGTTGAACCAGTCAGGAAATCCTTGAGGCGTCGCTTGGTATGACAGGTAGGGCGAGGACACGGCCACGTTGGCGATCTGGTAGTCCGAGCCACCGGTGACCGTGACTGTAGTCGTACCACCGGTATGGCTGGATGACACCACGTAGAAGTATTTCACCGCGGTCTGCGTCAGCTTGATCTTTGCCCCGGTCCGGTATTTGACTGTGAGGTCACCTAAAACAGTGAACTGGTTGGACGTGGCGTGCGCCCAGGTCTCGCCTGCAGGCGACCACCCGGTGCTCGCGTCACTCGCCAATGACAGCGTGGCGCCTGAGGTATTTCGGTTAATCGTCAGTCCGTCGCCGGCTTCGACATCCTTGAGCCATGTCACCTGCGTCTCATACTGATTACATGAATCGGTGGGAGCTACGACGGTCAGCCTTCCGCGCGAGTCCTTACAAGCGTGGATGAGGCTGCTGTCACCCCACGCGCCCCAGCCGGCGGTTGCCACCTGCGCCGGGCCGACCAGAAGCACAACCAGAATGAGCAATACCGACGCCGAGGCGAATCGCCGGCCGCGGTTGACGTTCGCATCCTTCGATGTGAGTTTCATTTCTATCTCTGCCTCGATTCGGGTCGGGTTTCTCCGGAGTACAAGCGGGCAAAATCCTGGCAACTCACCCCACTTAATCGACACAGTAGCCAGTCCGCATGTGGTCTACATCGGATGATCGGCCGCATCATGAGCCAAATCATCGCCAACTCCAGGGGTTCGGGCGATAACCATGATCGAGGGAACCGAAACCAGAAGGGCTGGGAATGCCTATCGCTGGCGGCGAACGGTTTCTGACACGGTAGATCATCCGCCACGACCGGCCGGACGCAGTCGTGGGCGCGATCAGTTGGGCCAGCCGGCGCGGGCGATGATTTCTTTGGCCACTTCGGCGGGCGGGCCTTCGTTGACCACCGCGAAGTCTTCGAGGCGCGCCGCGTCGAGCAGGGCCTCCGCGCCGGCCAGGCCTTTCAGGTGCCGGGCAAGCTTTTCCCCATTGTCGCGGTCTCGCAGGCGCCGGCGAACGGTTTCGGTCGCGGCGACCAGCCGGACCACCTGGACGGTGCAGCCGGCGAGGCTGTCCGCATATCGCGCGCGCAGGGACACACTGTCGATCCCGGCCGAGACCACGATGAACCGGGCACCCGCGGCCCGGAAGTTGGCCCACACCGCGGCCAGGTTGACACACTTGAGACGGTCGTAGAAGTCGCCACCGCGCGGCGGCGGCGGGCCAAACTGGGCGAGCATGTCGGTGTCGACGACGGCGGTCGCGGCGCCCGCGGCGGTGAGGATCCCGCCGATGGCACCGGCCACTGTGGACTTGCCGACGCCGCCGACACCGATAAGCAGCATGGCTCGATACTTCACGAACGTATGATGGCCTGCCCAAGCGCCAACAGGTGATCGGTGGCGTGGCCGAGGGCAAACTCGTGCCGCTTGGCGGCCACGAAGTAGCGGTGCATCGGATGGTCGAGGTCGATGCCCACGCCGCCGTGGACGTGCACGGCGGTGTGCGCGACCCGGTGGCCCGCGTCGCACGCCCAAAACTTGGCGGTGGCGAGCTCGGCCTCGCACGGCAGGCCCTCCGACAGCCGCCAAGCAGCCTGCCACATGGTCAGCCGCACGGCCTCCACGTCGATGTAGGCGTCGGCAAGCCGCTGCGTCACCGCCTGGAACGTCCCGATTGGACGTCCAAATTGGATCCGTTCGGTGGCGTAGGCGGCGGTCATCTCCAGCGCCCGCTCGAGCACACCGGTCTGCAAGGCGCACAGCCCAACGGTGGCGTGTGCACGCATGCCGGGATCGTCGCCCACGTCCTCGCCGAGCAGGCCCTCCTCCGAGCCGTCGACGATCCGGTGGCGCCGCATGCCCTCGGGCGACACGACCCCGCCCGGGCCGACGATGACAGCCGCGTCCGGATTGGGCACCCAGTGCCCAAGCGCCATCGACAGCAGGCCTTCACCAGAGTGTCTCGTGGAGGCCACCATGTGCCACAAATAGGGGATCGGTGCACCCGCCCGACCCACCTCGATCAGCACACTGCACTGTTGCAGCAGATCCAGCGACGGGTCCAACAGACCGGCCGCGTCGAACTCCTTCCACAGTGGACGGTTGCCGGCCAGGATCTGCCGGGCCAGCCCCGCCAGCTCTCGCTGCTCCTCGGTGAGAGTGAAGTCCACGGCATGCCCCTAACGGCGAGTCGGGGCCGGCAAACCCAGCCCGGTCGTGGCGATGATGTCGCGCTGCACCTCGTTGGTGCCCCCGCCGAACGTCAGGATCAGGCACGCCCGATGCATCCGCTCCAGCCGTCCATTGAGGACACCCCGCTTCACGTAGGCCTGCGCCCCCACGACCTCCATGAGCAGCCGGTAGGCCTCGGTCGCGAACTCCGTGCCGAACACCTTGGTCGCCGAGGCCGCCGCCGGATTGGGCGGCTGCCCGGCCGATGTCGAGCTTCCCCTTGGCGGCTCCGCGGTGTCGGCGGGCCGCCGGGGGCACTCGCTTTCGGCCTCCGACGCGATGCGCCAGTTGATGAGCTTCAAGAACTCGACCTTCGCGTGTACGCGGGCGAGGTGCAACCGTACCCACTCCTTCTCGATGGCACCGGTTTCACGCGCCCAGTCGGTCACCTCGCGCAGCGCGAGCCGGATCGGCGCCGACGAGGTGAGCGCGACCCGTTCATGGTTTAGCTGATTGGTGATGAGTGGCCAGCCCCGGTGCTCCTCGCCCACGAGGTTGCCCACCGGCACGCGCACGTCCTGGTAGTACGTGGCGCTGGTGGTCGGCCCGGCCATCGTGCGCACGGGAGTCCAGGAAAACCCGGGCGCATCGGTGGGCACGATGATGATGGACAGCCCGCGATGCCGTTGCGCTTCCGGATCCGTGCGGCACGCCAGCCACACATAGTCGGCGTACTGGATGAGGCTCGTCCACATCTTCTGCCCATTGATGACATACTCTTCGCCGCCGGAGGAGCCGCCGGAGGAGCGCACGGCGCGCGTGCGCAGTGAGGCCAGGTCGGTCCCGGCGTCGGGCTCGGAGTACCCAATAGAGAAGTGCAGCTCGCCGGCCTCGATGCGGGGGAGGTAGTAGTCCTTCTGCGCCTGCGTGCCGAAGGCCCGGATCGTGGGCGCGACCGTGTTCAGCGTCAGGAACGGGACCGGTACCCCCGCGATCGCCGCCTCGTCCATGAAGATCAGCTGCTCGATGGCGGAACGGCCTGACGCCAGCCATCCGTCAGTGCCCAGCTGCTTGACGACCCGGCGATAGGCGTGACCGTCGCCGTATTCGCCGTCGGTGGAGTGCAGTTCCTCGCGCAGCTCCGGCGTCATCAGGCGGGCGAAGTAGTCGCGCAGTTCGCGCGCCAGCGCCTGCTGGGGCTCGGTGTAGGCCAGGTGCATCAATGCTCCCATTTTTAGAACGTGTTCTAATACTGTACTGGGAGAGGCGTACATCATGAAAGCCATCCGCGCCTAGGCTGTGGATATGTTCGACGTTGAGGTGTTTCGCCGGGAAGGTTACGTGGTGCTGCGCGAAGTCGTGGACCACGCCCTGCTGGACCCGTTCATCGAGGTGCTCTCCCAAAGGGTGGATGAGCTCGCCGGCGGCCGGTTCGCCGATCTGCCGTTCGAGCGCCGGATCGGGGCGCTGTACGAAGGCACGACGTTGAACACCCGCGAGTGGCAAAAGATGCTGTTCTGCAAGGAATTCTGGGCCATCGTGACGTCGCCGCAGTTGACCAAGCCGCTGCGGCTGCTGCTCGGCGACGAGATCACCTACCAGGGCAACGCGCACCTGCGGCCCTATCTGCCGGCCCACCTGGACCGGTTGCCGTGGCACCAGGACGCGCAGTTCTACGGCGCCGGGATCGAGGCGATGGTGTGGAGCATCGCGCAGGCGTGGCTGCCGCTGACCGACGCGGGCGCGGACGGCGGATGCATGGCGCTCGTGCCGCGCAGCCACCACTGGGGCCTCATCTCGCGGGAGGCCGGGCCCGACACCGACCCCGAGGAGATCTACCGGCTCACCGCGTCGCGGGTCATGTTCGAACCGATCCAGCTGGTGCCCATGCGCAAGGGTGACCTGCTGCTTTTTGCCAACCTGTTGGCGCACACGGGGACGGAGAACCGCTCGGGCGCGGTGCGGTGGAGCGTGGACATGCGGTTCGAATCCACGTATGGGACGAGGCCGATGACGCCCGCGCTGGAGGAGGGCTACCGGGTGACGCGGCAGCGGATGGCCTCGCGCAACGCGCGCCCGCTGCGGGTGTGTGGCGCGGACGGGCCCCAAAAGTACGAGGAGTGGGGCATCCCGGTCGCCGCGGCCGGCAGGGTGGCCGATCTTCCGATCCAGGACTGAGCATGCTTCGATATCGTGAACAAAAAGCGTCGAAGGAGAGTGCATGCTGCGGATTTACTCCGGACGGCACAAGTCAGCGTCCACATGGTGCCGGTGGATCCTGCGCGATGCGTCCGAAGCCCTGGGATTGAAGATCCTGACCGTGATGTCGCCCGAGCAGTTCGCCGAGCACGGCTCGCTCGGTGCGCTGGTCCGCCAGGTCAAGCCCGACATGCTGTTTCTGACCAATGCGCGGATCGAAGAATACGACACGCTGCCGGAGGACCGGCACACCGTGGAAACCATCCGCGACCCGCGTGACATCGTAGTATCCGGTTACTTCAGCCACCGCAACTCGCACGTGACGAAGGCCCTCGGCATCACCTGGCACGAGCTGTTCGGCCACCGGGAGCGGCTGCTCGAGCTCGACGTGCACGAGGGCATCCTCGAAGAGATCGATTTCAGCGGGTACTTCCTCGACCACATGTCCACATGGGACTACAGCCGGCCCGAGGTGATCGTGCTGCGCATGGAGGACATGCTGGCCGACCAGCTCGGGCACTGGACCCGCATCTTCGAGCACCTCGACCTCGTGGTGCCACGGGGCAAGCTGGCCGAGGCCGTGCAAATGGCGGCCGTGCGGTGGAACGTGCTCCGTTTCCGGCGGCGGTGGCCGCGCATCAAGCGCATCCCGATGGATCGGCTGCCGTATGCGTACCTCCCCAACGCGCTCAACCACTTCACCTTCACGCGCCTGTCGAAGGGCCGTAAGCCGGGCGAGGTCGACGAGCACAGCCACTACCGCAAGGGCGTCCCGGGCGACTGGCGCAACTACTTCACCGACGTGCACATGAAGGCGTTCCGCGAGCGCTACGGCGACCTCGCCGAACGGCTCGGCTACCCACCCGACTGACGACGCGCATGGCGACCCGGCGGATCGTCCACGCTAGACGCTGAGTAAGTCTCCGGGTTGGCACTGCAGGGCGTCGCACAGGGCGGTGAGGGTGGAGAAGCGGATCGCGCGAGCGCGGCCGTTCTTGAGGATGGACAGGTTGGCGAGGGTGAGCCCGACCTGGTCGGCCAGCTCGGTGAGGGTCATGCCGCGCTCGGCGAGCAGTCGGTCCAGGTGGACCTGGACACGGTGTTCGTCCTCGGGCGGCATTAAATCACCGCCGCCAATTCTTCGCGCATGAGCACGCCCCGCTGCACGACCTCCGCGACGGCGAAGCACAGCAGCCCGCCGAACAACCATGCCAACGGCAACTGCATTGTCGCGCTCCAGTGGTCGATGAGGACCGACTCGCTCAGCAATAACCGGGCCCAACCCTCGACCGCTGCGGCCGTGAGGCCCGCGAACAGCACGAGGCCCATCCACCGCAGCCCGTTGACGGTCCGCGCCGTGAACGGGTGGGTCTTGCGCGCGTGGTGGATGATCCGGGCGAGCAACGCCAGCACCGTGAGGAACAGCAGCGCACTGGGCGCCTGTGCCAGCGCGTGCAGCAGGCGCTGCCGTGGCGTCGGATTGTCGATCACGACGGTGATCTCGGTGGGCGGCTCGACGGTGAGGCCCGGCCTGGACAGGCCCAGTGGCGGCAGGTCGTCCGCCGAGACCGGAACGGTGGTGGTGACAGGCCCGCCCGTGAGCAGGTCAATGGCCTCGAGGATGACGATGAGCGCCAGGATGACCAGCCCGATCCACACGACGATCTGCAGTTCGCGCAGGAAGTCCCGATTGCGCTGCCATGTGATGAACCGACGCATGAGAAGTACCCCCTTATCGAAAAACGATGTATCGATAATCGATAAGCGAGATCCATTTGTCAAGTCGGGCGGGGGAGGACGTCCGGGTTATCTGGCGGCGGTGAGGCGCCGGTAGTACCCTCCGATTGAAACAGGTTCTAATTTTGGAGGGTACTCATGGTCGCCTCGATCATGCCGCATCGCGACGCGGTCGGACTGTCCGACGGCCTCCTGCTCATCGACGGCGCGTGGCGCGAGTCCGCCTCCGGCGAGACCTGGACCCACCTGCATCCCGCGACGGGGGAGGCGGTCGGGACCTTCCCGGTGTCCACTGTGGAGGATGTCGACCACGCCGTGCGGGCCGCACGGACCGCCTTCGACGAGGGGCCGTGGCCGCGCAGCCGGGCCAAGGAGCGCATCACCGTGCTGCGCCGCACGGCCGAACTCATCCGCCTGCACGCCGAGGAGCTGCTCGCGCTGCAGGCACTCGACAACAGCGTGCCGGTGTCGTTCAACACCACCTACGCGATGTCGATGGAAGCGGTCGCCGACGTCTTCGACCACCACGCCGGCTGGATCGACAAGCTCGGCGGGGACACCCTGCCGCCCTACCAGGGTGGCGACCACATGGTGTTCACGCTGCGCGAGCCGATCGGGGTCGTGGCCGCGGTCGTCCCGTGGAACGCGCCGCTCCTGCTGAGCGCGCAAAAGCTCGCGCCCGCGCTCGCGGTCGGCTGCACGGTGGTGCTCAAGCCGTCCGAATACGCCACGTTCACGGTGCTGCGGCTGGCGCGCATCCTGGAGGAGGCCGGCCTCCCGCCGGGCGTGCTCAACATCGTGACCGGGCCGGGCGATCCCACCGGCGACGCGCTCGTCAACCACCCGGGCGTCGACAAAATCACGTTCACCGGAAGCCGCGAGACCGGCCGGCGCATGCTGACCGCGGCCGCGTCCACGTTCAAGCGCGTGAGCCTGGAGTTGGGCGGCAAGAGCCCCGCGCTCGTGTTCGCCGACGCGGACGTTTATTCGGCGGCCGCCATCACGATGGGCACCGTCACGCTCGGGCTGTCGGGGCAGGCGTGCGTCGCGCAGACCCGCGCCATCGTGCACCGCGACATCTACGACCAGTTCATAGCGATCGCGTCGGGCATGTCGGAGGTCGTGGGCTACGGCGACCCGTTCGACCCGCTGGTCACGGCCGCGCCTCTGATCAACGGGCGGCAGGTCGAGCGGGTGCTCGGGTTCGTCTCCAAGGGCCAGGAGGAAGGCGCCCGCTTGGTGTGCGGCGGTGCTCGGCTGGGCGGGGATCTGGCCGCCGGCAACTTCGTTTCGCCGGCCGTGTTCGCGGACGTGAAGAACGACATGACCATCGCGCGGCAGGAGATTTTCGGCCCCGTGCTGTGCGTCGTGCCCTTCACCGACGAGGAGGAGGGCGTGCGCCTGGCCAACGACACCGAGTACGGCCTGGGCGCGACGGTCTGGACCACGGACGTCAAGCGCGCGATGCGCACGACCCGTCAGATACGGGCGGGCACGGTGGGCGTCAACGGGTACCAGCTGGAAATCCATGCCCCATTCGGCGGCTTCGGCCAATCGGGCCTCGGCAGGGAGGGCGGCCGTTCCTCCATCGAGGCCTACACCGAGCTCAAGACCGTCCTGCTCCCCACGACCGACGAGCTTATGTAGCAACCAACTTGCGGTGGTCCCAGGAGCTCACCTTGGTGGGCTCCACCATCCATGCCAGCCGTTTGCGCGCGGTGTATTCGATGAACTCGTCGAGGCCCTCGCCGATCCCTTGGCCCACAAGCCTTCCCACGCTGAGCACCTCGGTCGGCTCGGCGACCCCGCTGATCTGCACGCCGCGCAGCTCGAAATAGTCGATGCCGTCCTCGATGAGCACGGTCACGCGCGCGTCGCGCAGGATGTTGAGCGCCTTCTGCGACGATCGGTAGGTCCAGAACGCGATCCGCCCGTCGAGCACCGCGTAGAACATCGTCACCAAGTGTGGCGTGCCATCGCGGTTGATGGTCGCCAACTGCATCTTGCGATTGCCCGCGATGAACGAGACCATCTCTTCGTCCGTCATCGCGATCTTCGCGCGCTCATTCGCCAAGGCCGGGCTCCGCTTCGTGTCCTCGCGCCGCCGGAGGGCGTTCATTCGCCAAAGGTGGACTCCGCTTCGTGTCTACGCGCCGCCGGAGGGCGCTCATTCGCCAAGGCCGGGCTCCGCTTCGTGTCCTCGCGCCACCGGAGAGCGTTCATTCGCCAAAGGTGGACTCCGCCAGCGGAAGGGTGTCGTTGCAGACAAAGCCGGTGCTCTCCATGGGGCCCAGCACCTTGTGCAGGCCGTCGAGTGTCCACATCGGATCCTCGGCGCGCCAGTGCGCGCGCACAGTGGGCGGGGCCATCACGGCAGCCACATTACCGTGTACCACGAACACCTCGCCCGTGATGTGCTCGGCGGCCGGGCTCGCCAGATAAACCACCAGTGGCGCCACGCAATCCGGGCTCATCGGGTCATGAGCGTCGGGAGCGGGGCCCATCAACGATTCGGTCATCGACGTGCGCGCCCGCGGGCAGATCGCGTTGGCCCGCACACCGTAGCGGGCGCAGCTGCGCGCCGTGGCGAGCGTCAGCGCGGTGATCCCGGCCTTGGCCGCGGCGTAGTTGGGCTGCCCCGCCGACCCGAGCAGGAACGCCTCCGACGACGTGTTGATGATGCGCCCGTAAACCGGCTCGCCTTTTTGCTTGGACGCCTCGCGCCAGTGCGCGGTCGCCACCCGCGTCGTGGCGAAGTGCCCGCGCAGATGGACCCGTATCACCAGGTCCCACTCCTCCTCGGACATCGTGAAAATCATCCGATCGCGCAGCACACCGGCGTTGTTGACCAGAATGTCCAGCCCGCCAAAGGCGCCCAGCAGAGCATGGGCCGTCTCAAGGGAAGCCACATCGCCCGGCACCACCACGGCTTGCGACCCGATTTCCTCGGCCACCTCGAGGAGGGCATCGCCCGGCAGATCGTTGAGCACGACCCGCGCGCCCGCCTTGGCCAGTGCGAGTGCCTCGGACCGCCCCAGCCCGTTGCCCGCCCCGGTGACCGCCGCGATCTTCCCGTCCAAATCAAACATGTCTAGTACCCCGGCCCGCTGAGCATGCCGCCGTCAGCCACGAATTCGGCGCCCGTGCAGTATGACGATTCGTCGGAGGCCAGAAAGACCACCAGCTTCGAGATCTCCGCCGACTCTCCGAACCGCGGGATCGGCATGCTCTGCAGGAACGCCTGCGGGTCGACCCGGCTGAACACGTCGGCCGCGCCCAGCGCCATCTTGGTCATGATGCCGCCCGGGTGCACGGAGTTGACCCGGATGCCCGAGTGCCCGAGCTCCTGCGCGGCCGCCCGGGTCACCCCGCGCACACCGAACTTGCTTGCGCTGTAAGCCGAAAGCCCGCTCGCGCCGGCGAACCCCTCGATCGACGACACGTTGATGATCGAGCCGCCGCCCGCCTTGGTCATCGGGTCGATCACCGCTTTGACGCCGAGCCAGGTGCCCACCAGGTTCACCTCAAGCACCTGCCGGAAGTCGTCCAGGCTCATGTCGCTGATCAGGCCGTGTTTCAGGACGCCCGCGTTGTTGACGAGAATGTCAAGCCGCCCAAAGGTTTCCACCGCGGTCTCGACGGCGCGTGCCCAGTCGCCCTCATCGGTCACGTCGTGGTGCACGTAGCGGGCGTGTTCGTCGCCGAGCTTCTCGGCCACGCGCGCCCCGTCCTCGTCGAGCACATCGCCGAACACGACTCGCGCGCCCTCGGCCACGAAGTGCCTGACGTGGGATTTGCCCATGCCACGCGCGCCGCCGGTGACCAGCGCGACCTTCCCCTTGAGCCGGTCCATGTGTGATCCTCCCAAGCGCTTGCTTGGTTGGCACGGTATCAGCTGGCGGCCGCCGCCCACCACGCTTGCCAACAAAATTGAAACCTGTTCTACTTTGTGCCATGCGCGCAGCGGTGCTGAATTCCGTCGACGAAAAGATCATTATTCGGGACGACGTCGCGGTTGTGGGGCCCGGTCCGGGCGAGGTTCATGTCATGGTTCGCGCGGCCGGTGTGTGCCACTCCGACCTGTCCGCGCGCCACGGGGCACTGCCACAGCCGGTGCCCGCCATCCTCGGGCACGAAGCGGCGGGCGACGTCATCGCGGTGGGCGAGGGCGTCTACAACATCGCGGTGGGCGACCGGGTCATCGCGAGCTGGCTGCCCCCGTGCGGCACGTGCCTGTCGTGCCTGCGCGGCGAGCCCTACCTGTGCGTGACGCACGTGATGACGGCCTACGTGATGCCGCGCTTCATGGTTGGCGACGAACCCGCGTTCGGCATGGCCGGTGTCGGCGCGTTCGCGCAGGAGCTTGTGATCCCCGAGGCTGCCGCAGTCAAGATCGCCGATGACGTACCATATGAAATCGCCGCCCTCGTCGGATGCGGCGTCATGACGGGCGTCGGCGCGGTCATCAACGCCGCGAAGGTGGAGCCGGGCGCGACCGTAGCGGTCATCGGCTGCGGCGGGGTCGGCATCTCGGCCATCCAAGGCGCGCGCGTCTCGGGCGCGGCGGTCATCGTGGGCGTGGACACCAACGAGTCCAAACACGACACCGCGCTGCGCTTCGGCGCGACCCACGCCACCTCACCGGAGAAGATCAACGAGCTGATCACGGAGCTGACCGGCGGCGAGGGATTCGACTACGTGTTCGAGGTCGTGGGGGTGCCCGCGACGATCCGGTCCGCGTGGCAGGCGTGCCGGCGCGGCGGGACGATCGTCATCGTGGGCGCCGGGCGGGCCGACCAGCAGGTGGAGTTCAGCCCGTTCGAGCTGCTGTTCGAGGGCAAGACCATGATGCCCTCGCTATACGGCAACGCCGACGTGCGCCGCGACTGCACCCGCGTGCTCAACCTGTGGCGCGCCGGCCGGCTCGACCTCGAAGGCATGATCACGCAACGGTTGCGTTTGGACGATGTGGAGGAGGCCCTGGGCGCACTGGGCCGTGGTGATGTCGTGCGCCAGGTAATCATTCACGATTGAGGCACGCCGGATTCGCTTTTGCCCATGGCGCCCGGACGCACCGGGGGACCCCCGCGGGTCATCGCCTGCCGCCCGCCCGCCGGAGAAGCATCACCGCCACGGCCAGCCCCGCGGCCACGGCCGCGCGCCCGGCGGCGGGATTGAGCCCGAACAGTCTGGTGTAGACGCTGGTCGACTTGCTGAATTGGCCGAACCGTCCGGTGGCCGCGCCGGTGCCCTTGCTCGGCTCGAACAGGTTGTCCACCCCGTCGTCGGCGCGGTCGGTGTGCTGGCCGGAGATCGCGTCGCCGGGGCCGCGCAGATACCAGTCGGCCAGGCTCGGGCTGATCCGCTGCACCACGTCGAGCAGGCGGCCGGTGGCGCCCACATACACGTGCCGCACGGGGGTTTCGGCCGCTGCCACGATCGCCTTGGCGACCACCGACGGTTCGTACACCCGCCCGACGGGCTTCGGCGCGACACCGATCTTGGAGCGGGCGTTGTCGAACAGCGGGGTGTTGATCGACGACGGCATCACGTCGACCACGTTGACCGGCGACTCGTGCGCCGCGAGCTCGAGCCGCAGCGCCTCGCCGAAGGCCACGACACCGTGCTTGGCCGCGCAATAGGCAGCCTGCAACGGGATGGCCCGCTTGCCCAGCGCCGACGAGACGTTGATCAGGGTGCCGGCCGAATCCTGCAGGTGGGGCAGCGCGGCCTTCATCCCGTAGATCTGGCCCATCAGGTTGACCTCGATCACCCGATGCACCTCGTCGAGATCCATCTGCTCGACCGTGCCGTACGTCGCCACGGCCGCGTTGTTGACCCACACATCGATGCGCCCGAACCGCTCCACGGCCCGAGACGCGAGCTCCGTCACCTGTTTGGCCTCGCTGACGTCCGTCACCACGGCGAGCCCCTGCCCGCCCAACCGTCCAATCTCGACGACGAGGGAGTCCAGCGCCGCGCCGTTGCGCGCGGCGACCACCACCGCCGTGCCAAGGCCTCCATGGCGGGCGAACTCGAGCGCGGTCTCCCGGCCGATGCCGGACGACGCGCCCGTGATGACGACGACCTGCTTGGGCACGTCCATGCGCGGCAGTTGCCCATATCGATGCTGATTCAAACGCCCGTGGCGTCAGCGAACGTGATCGTGGCCCGGACGGGCTATTCGGACTGCTCGATGTGGCACTCCGAACCGGGATAGACCAGGGTCTCCCGGTCGCTGTCGGCCCACTTCACGGTGTAGGGCGGGGTGCCGTCGGTGTGCGAGACGGCCGAGATGACACCGATCCGCTTCGGGTCGCCGACGTGCACACCCTCCATGATGAGGCGGTCTCCAACCTTGGCGTGCATGGTTTTCTCCCTTGCTGGTGAGCGAATACCCGCGTCACTGCCTGCTGTGGACAACGGCGACCGGTCCCGCGGCATGATGGACCAGCGCCTGGCTGACCGAGCCGAGCAGCAGCCCGGTGAAGCCGCCGCGACCGCGGCTGCCCACCACGGTCAGGCCCGCGTGCTTGGACTCCTCGATGAGGCTGTGCTCCGGGTTGATGCTGTGTATCGTCCTCGTCTCCACCCGTAGCTTCGGATTTTTTTGCTGGTACGCCGAAACGGCCGCCTCGACGAGAGCCTGCGCCTCATGGGCGGCTGTCACGTTGGGATCGGGCACCGGCGCATCGCCAAATCCCCAAGGCTCGGGCCAGTAGACGTTGGCCACGACGAGCGGCACGTCCAGTGACAGCGCCTCCCGCACGGCGAAGTCGAGCGCGGCCGCGGCCGAGTCGGACCCGTCGTAGCCCACCAGCACCGGCCCGTGCTCGGTGTGCGGCGGCCGGTAGACCACGACCGGGCCGTGCGCGTGCGCGGTCACCTGCGACGAGACCGAGCCGAGCATCAGCTCGGCGAACCCGCCCAGCCCGCGCGAGCCGAGCACGGTCACGCCCGCCTCCTGCGTCTCGGCGACGAGCACGGCGGCGGCGCCGCCCTCGCGCAGGCGCGGCTCGAGCTCGATGTCGGGATGCGCGGCCCGGATCCGGTCGGTGATGTCGTCGAGCGTCTGCCGGGCGGCCGAGCGCAGCTCCTCCTCGGCCACGCCATAGCCGCTGCCGGCGGCCGCGAACATCGGGCTCATGCCGTAGTAGAGGCTCTCGAGCACGTAGATCAGGCGTAACGGCGCGTCGTTGCGCCGGGCCAGGTCGGCGGCGTAGTAGGCGGCGGCGAGGGCCTGATCGGATCCGTCGACTCCGGCGGCGATGGGCTTCGACATAAGGCCCATCTTGCCGCTTTTCGCGTTTGCGCGCGCGTTGAAGGTACGAGACAAGAAATGTTTTACAAGAGCTCTTGTAGAACGACTCTTGTACGTGCCAGGATCGTGGGCATGGACAGACAGACCCGGACCATCAAGGACTCGGCGGTGCTGGCCGCCCTCGCACATCCGTTGCGGCGCAGGCTGATGGACGTGCTGCGGGTCTACGGCCCGAGCACCGTCAGCGGCCTGGCCGAGCGGACCGGCCAGGCCGTGGGCAACGTCAGCCACCACCTGAAGGTGCTCGGCGCCGGCGACCTCATCGAGGAGGCGCCGGAGCTCGCCCACAACCGGCGCGAGCGGTGGTATCGGCTCGTGTCCGGCGCCCTGAGGTGGTCCAGCCGCGACTTCCAGGACGACCCGGCCGCGGCGGCGCTGGCCGACACGATCGAGGCCATGACCCTCGATCAGCAGGTGAGCGTGGTCAAAAACTGGCTCGCCACACCGGACGAGGAGAAGGGCGCGTGGGGCGACAGCACGTTCATGACCGACAAGTGGCTGCGCCTCACGCCCAGGCAGCTCGCCCGGCTCGGGGACGAGTTGTCCGAGCTGTTGCGCCGCTGGGCCGACCAGCCACCGGACGAGTTCGACAACGACGAGAGCGAGGCCGTGCTGGTCTTCGCCTACGGGATGCGGGGAGAGCCGTGACAGTCCAGCCCATCACCACCTACACAGACTTCCGGCGGCTGTGGATCGGCGAGACCGCCTCCAAACTGGGCAGCAGCATCACGAGCGTGGCCCTGCCGCTGGTCGCGGTCACCGTGCTGCACGCCACGACCCTCCAGGTTGGACTGCTGGCCGCGGCCTCGTGGCTGCCGTGGCTGCTGATCGGGCTCCCCGCCGGCGCCTGGGTCGACCGGCTGCCCCGCCGCCCGGTCATGTTGGCGTGCAACGTGATTTCGATGGCGATGATGGCGAGCGTGCCGGTGGCCGCGTGGCTGGGCGTGCTCACCGTCTGGCAACTGCTCGCCGTGGCCCTGCTGACCGGCGCGGCCAACGTGTTCTTCACGACGGCCTACCAGGTGTTCCTGCCGTCGCTGCTGCCCGTGCCGCGGCTGCGCGAGGGCAACGCGCGCATGCAGGGCTCGGAGTCGGCGACCCAGGTGGCCGGGCCGGGCCTCGCGGGCCTGCTCGCCTCGGTGCTGGGTGTCGTGAATGGACTGTGGGCGGACGTGGTGTCGTTCGCGGTGTCGACGTTCTGCCTGCTGCGCATCAGGGAGCGCGAAACGCCGCCCGTGGCGCGCAGGACCACCACACTGCGACGGGAAATCGCGGCGGGGCTTCGGTTTGTGGCGCGAGACCCCTACCTCAGGGTGCTGACCGTCTTCGGGTCGGTGAGCAATTTGACCATGGTGGGGTACCAATCGTTGCTCGTGATCTTCCTGGTCCGCGTCGTCGGTCTCACGCCGGGTGTGGTCGGCGTGCTCGTGATGGCCATGAGCCTGGGCGGGGTCCTCGGCGCGTTGATCGCCGACCGCGTCGCGCGCCGGTTCGGCACGGCCCACGGCGCGTTGCTGTGCCAGTTCGCCGCGTGCCCGTTCGCGCTGCTGATCCCGCTCACCGGGCAGGGCCCGCGCGTCGCGTTCGTGGTCGTGGCCGGCATCGTGATCGGAGCGGGCGTCGTGGCCAGCAACGTGATCCGCAGCAGCTGGCGGCAGGCCTACACGCCGCGCGAGATGCTCGGCCGCGTGTCGGTGAGCATGCAGTTCCTCAACTTCGGGACCATCCCGCTCGGCGCGGTCCTGGCGGGCCTGCTCGGCGACGCGTTCGGCATCCGCCCCACGATGTGGATGATGACCGTGGGCGTAGCGCTGGCCCCGCTGATACTGCTGATCGGACCCATGCGCAAGCACCGCGACCTGCCTTCTCCACCCGCGAAATCGGTCGCCACCGACCACGCGGCCGTGGTTTCCTGAGCGATGTGTTCAAATACCCGCGCACGGCGCACCTGGAAGGCTCGCGCCTGCAGGCGGGCGACGAGGATCTGGCCCAGGCGCCGTTCGCGCGGCTGCGCGGGCGGCACCTCGTCGTGGAGGAGAAGCTCGACGGCGCCAACTCGGGCATCAGCTTCGGCCCGGACGGGCAGCTGCGCCTGCAGTCGCGCGGGCACTACCTGACGGGCGGGCCGCGCGAGCACCAGTTCGCGTTGCTCAAGTCGTGGGCGGCCGCGCTCGCGCCCCGGCTGTGGCCCGTGCTCGGCGAGCGCTTCGTGCTTTACGGGGAGTGGCTCTACGCCAAGCACACGGTGTTCTACGACGCGCTGCCGCACTACTTCTGCGAGTTCGACGTGCTCGACCTGTCCACGAGCGGGTTCCTGTCCACGCCCGAGCGGGCCGCGCTGCTCGACGGTCTGCCCGTGGTGAGCGTGCCCGTGCTGGCGAGCGGCTCGTTCGCGGCGCTGGGCGAGCTGACCGCGCACATCGGGCCGTCGACCGTCCGCACCGGACAGTGGCGCAACGCCCTGGCCGGTGCGGCCGCCGAGGCCGGGGTCGCGCCCGATCAGGTCCTGGCCGAGAGCGACTCGGGCGACGACATGGAGGGCCTCTACATCAAGGTCGAGGAGGACGGGCGGGTCGTCGAGCGCTACAAGTGGGTGCGGGCCGGGTTCCTGCAGGCGCTGCTGGCGTCCGGGTCGCACTGGGCGGACCGGCCCATCATCGCCAACCGGCTGGCCGACCCCGGGGTGCTCTATGCGGGCCTTTGACGACCTGTGCCCCGACGGTCCGCGGTGGACACTCGATTGGACGAGGGTGCGCACGGCGTTCGGCTGGATCCGGGCGCTCGACGGCGTGCCGCAGGATCCCGTGCACCACGCCGAGGGCGACGTGGCCGTGCACACGCGCATGGCAACAGAGGCGCTGGTGTCGCTGCCCGAGTGGCGTGCGCTGGACCGGGCCGCACGGGTGCGCCTGTTCGCCACCGTGCTGCTGCACGACGTCGCCAAGCCCTATTGCACCCAGCACACCGACGAGGGCCGGATCACGGCGCACGGGCACTCGCGGCGCGGCGAGCTGATCGCGCGGCGGGTGCTGTGGGAGATGGGCGCGCCCGTCTCGACGCGAGAGCGCGTGGCGGCGCTGGTGCGCCATCATCAGGTGCCGTTCTGGGCGCTGGAGCGCGACGATCTGGAGCGGATCGTGCTGCGGGTCAGCCTGGTGGCGTCCAATCTGGAGCTCGCGCTGCTGGCGACCGCCGACATCCTGGGGCGGGAGTGCGCCGACCAGGCCGCGGTCGTCGACAACATCGGGCTGTTCCGCGAATACTGCGCCGAGCTGGGCGTGCTGCACCGGGCTTGGGACTTCGCGTCCGACCACGCGCGGTTCACCTACTTCCGCACACCCGGGCGCGATCCGCGCTATGCGGCCCATGACGACACGCGCTGCACGGTCACCGTGCTGTCCGGGCTGCCGGGCGCGGGCAAGGACACGTGGGTCGCGCGCCACGGCGCCGGCCTGCCGGTGGTCAGCCTCGACGCCTTGCGCGCCGAGATGGGTGTCGATCCGGCGGGCGATCAGCGGGCGGTGGCCGCGGCGGCGCACGAACGGGCGCGCGAGCTGTTGCGGGCCAAGCGATCCTTCGTGTGGAACGCGACCAACATCAGCCGGCAGCACCGGCAGATGTGCATCGGGCTGGCGGCCGACTACCACGCCCGCGTCGAAATCGTCGCACTGGAGGCGGCCCCCGACGAGCTGCGTGCGCGCAACAACGCGCGGGACCGCCCCGTGCCGGCGCACGTCATCGAGCGCTTGGTGGGCAAGTGGGAGGCGCCGGACATCACCGAGGCGCACGCGGTGACGATCCGATGATGGATGTGCTCGGCAGCGGGATGGAGGGCGTGACCTACGCGCTCGGCGACGGGCGGGTGGCCAAGGTGTGGTCGAGCCGCACAGAGGCCGGCCTGCGCCCGCTGATCGACTTCTACGCGGAGCTGGGCGGCCTGTCGCTGCCGTTCGCGACGCCGGAGATCCACGAGGTGTCGACCGTCGACGGGCGGGCGGTGACCATCGAGCGTCACCTGCCCGGCGTGCCGCTGTCCGCGGCGTTGGCCGGCGGTGCCGTGGACGTGCGCACGGCGCAGGAGTGCGCGCTGGCGGTGCTGGAAGCCCTGGCCGGCGCGATCGCCGGCCCCGCGGCGCGGGCGCTGCCCGTGTTTGGCGAGCCGCTGTGGTCTTCGGCGGATGCGGGCTGGATCTCGCTTCTGCATCGGCGGCTGGCGCTTTTCGGCGCGCAGCTGCGGCCGGTCGTGGACCGGTTCGACGCCAAGGTCGAGCGGGTCGCCGCGCTGCTGTCCGAGCTGCCGCCCGATCCCGGGCGGGTGGTGCACGGCGACCTGTGCCTGCCCAACATCCTGGTCGACGCCGCCGACGGCCGAGTGCTGGCCGTGCTCGACTGGGGTTTCCTGTCCACAGCGGGCGATCCCGCCTTCGACGCGAGCACCTTCGCCGGATTCTTCGACATGTACGGCCCCGAGGCACGCCAACGCGACGACGAGCTGACCGCCATGATCTGCGCCCGCCTCGGCCACCCACGCGAGTTGCTGTTGCTGTATAGGGCCTTCTACGCGCTGATCGGCAGCAACGCCTACAGCCCCACGGGCGACGACGGGCACTTCCAGTGGTGCGTCGCCACACTCAACCGGGGCGACATCTCCGGCGCGCTGCTGCGCTGACGCCGGCGGATCCTGGGCGACACCGAGCGCAAGTGCCCTGTTCGGGGGCTTGGTGCTGATAAACCTAAGCCGGAAACGTCCAAATCCATCGGGGGAATCTCACTATGCGAAAGACTCACCAACGCGTCTATCTCGCTCTGGGCGCGCTGCTGGCCGGCGCGGCGGTCAACCTCACGCCGCCGGCCACCGGACCGGCGTCGGCGGCGATCCCCAACGCGGTCATCGCCGTCGGCGACTCACACTTCGACTCGGAGCCGGAGAAGTCCGCCGAGGCCGCCTGCCCGGACGGCACCCACGTGATCGGCGGCGGGTTCTCGGTCGACAGCGACCACGTCTTCATCATCCAGATGGAGCCGATCAGCGACGAGAACGGCGACAGAATCCTCGTCACCGCGCACGAGGACGAGACCGGGACGCCCAACGACTGGGCCGTCCACGCCGAAGCGAACTGCACGGACGCCGAGAACGTCCCGGGCTACCACATCGCCTCCCGGCAGGCCACCGTCCCGCCCGGGAGCCGGTTCGTGAACATCAACAGCTTCTGCGACAACCAGGCGACGGCCCTCGGCGCGGGCATGCGGACCATCAACGCCACCAACCAGGTCCACTTCACGACCTCGATGCCGATCTTCGGAGCGAGCACCTCGATGGCCGCGGGCTGGGAGGATCCGACCGGCTTCGACCAAGAATGGCAACTGGTGTCCTACACGATCTGCGCCGACATCCCCGGCTCGGACGTCACCGTGGTCGAGGTCGACTCGGCGCCGGGCAGCGAGAGCCCGCTGCGGATCGAAGCTTCCTGCCCGGCGGGCACCCGGGCGATCGGCGGCTCCGGGTTTGCCAACCAGTTCGCGTCGATCTCCCTGCTGCAACTGGCACCCGGCCGTTCGGGCGTCGTGCTGGAGGGCGCGGAGGTCGTCCCCACCGATGCGGAATGGGATCTCGAAGTGCGGGCGGTCTGCGTCTGATCCGACCGGCGAATCACGCGCTCGGCCCGAGTCCAATGTGCGGACCCGGGCCGAGCCGGCTTTTGACGCCAGGTAGCCGGCCCGGACGCGGGTGCGTCGCCACACTCAACCGGAGCGACGGCTAGGCGATCACACAGAACAGGTTGCCCTCGGTGTCGGCGAGCACGACGAAGTCGGCGTCCTGCGGATAGTCCCACTCCACCCGGGTGGCACCGAGCGAGATGAGCCGTCGCACCTCGGTCTCGAGGTCGGAGTCTTCGCTCACCCACAGGTCGAGGTGTGTCCGGTCGTCCTCGTCAAGGTGCAGGCGTGAGCCCCGGCCGCCGCTGCCGGGAGCGAGAAACGCCGGGTTGTCCGGCCGGGAGGCGTAGCCGAGAGCCTGGGTCCAGAACCGTGCCGCCCGGCCGTTGTCCGACACGTTGAGCACGATCGATCCAATCGAGACAGCCAATGCGAGCTCCTCCTTTCTTACGCGGGTGCCAGGTAGGCGGCCGGGACATGGTCGGTGAGCCAGACGCCGTTGGCGGAGCGGTAATAGACATGCCCGGCACCGGCCATGGCGGGCCGGGGGCAACGCCAGATCGACCTCAATAGATTGGCCCTGATTCGGCCCGGATGCGGTCGCCGTCGATGCCGAATTGCTGCTTGTCGCTGGTCGCCACCGCCCGCTCGAGGTCGGCGCGGCTGATCTTCAAGGCGCGCAACAGATCCGGGATGGCGACCCAGCCGTCCGGGTCGAGCGTGAGGCCCACGCTGTCGGGCCGGTGGCGCAACACATATGACAGCTGCTTGCTCAGCCTGACGACGTCCACGACCCATCATTGTGCCGTACTCGGGG
>JBIOYB010000404.1:0-6751 GCA_044869915.1 Allorhizocola sp. | reverse complement strand
AAGGCTCGCTTGTGTGTATGCGGGTGTCAGGGCCGCCGGGTCGGCATACTCCGACCCGGACAGTCCCACCATCAGCGGCAGCGCCGCCACCGCGATCATCGAGCCGCCGCGGGCCGCGGCGTTGCTGATGCCGCTCGCCACGCCCGCGTAATGGTCGTCGACCGCACCGAGCACGGCCGCGGTCAGCGGTGCCACCAGCGAGGCCAGCCCGATGCCGAACACGAGCACGCCCGGCAGCACGGACGTCACGTAGTCGTCGCCCGCGTTGCGCAGCAGCAGCGCGCCGGCCGCGCACAGCAGCGGCCCGGCCACGAGCTGCGGCATGGGCCCGATCTTTGTCGCCAGCGCACCGGACCAGGGCGAAAGCACCAACAGCAGCAACGTGATCGGCACGGTCGCCGCGCCCGCCGCGAGGGCCGAATATCCGAGCCCGTTCTGCAGATAGATCACCAGGAGGAAGAACAGCCCGCCAAACGCTCCATAAACGATGATCGTGTACACGTTGAGCCCGCTGAACATCCGGCTCGAGAACAGGTGCAGCGGCATCATGGCTCGTTCCCCGCGCACCCGCTCCACCAGCACGAACGCCACCGCCGCGACCCCGGCGACGGCCAGTGCCCACCAGCCGCGCGGCTCGATCAGCCCATACGTCAGCCCCGCCAGCGCGAGCGCACCGAGCAGCGCCCCCGCGATATCGAACCGTCCCTGCTCACCGGAACGGCTCTCCGGCACACAGCGCAGGCCGAACCACAGCGCGACCAGCGCCAGCGGCACATTCATCCAGAAGATCCAGCGCCAGCTGGCGACGTCGATCAGCAGCCCGCCCACGAACGGCCCGACGGCCGTGGTCACACCGGACAGGCCCGACCACGCCCCGATCGCCTTGCCCCGCTGCTCCGGGTCGAACGAAGCCTGGATGATGGCGAGCGACCCGGGTGTGAGCAATGCCGCACCCATGCCCTGCACGATCCGGGCCGCGATCAGGACCCCCGGGTCCGACGCGAATCCACACGCGACGGACGCGAGCGTGAACCACACGATCCCGATCAGGAACACCCGCCGGCGGCCGTAACGGTCCCCCAATGCGCCGCCCAGCAGCACAAACGCGGCCAGGGTCAGGGTGTATCCATTCACCACCCACTGCAGCTGGGCCAGGCTCGCGTCCAGCTCCCGTCCCAGCGCGGGCAGGGCGACGTTGACCACTGTGGAGTCCAGAAAGGCCATCCCGGATGCCAAAACCGTGGCGGCCAGCGTGCCGCGACCGCGTCCGGAGCCGAGTGTGAGCCTAGAATCCACTGTGCCCTCCCCTCGTATCCTTCCCATTCTCCTGATCGCGGCGCTCCTCGGGGCGTGTTCCGAGACTCCCGTCGCGACCAAGCCGCCCGCGCAGGCCTCCGGCGACTACACGGCCGCGCTGGATTCGCTCAAGGTGACCACCGAGCGCCCGATGACCGGCTACAGCCGCGACCGCTTCCCGCATTGGCGCAGCGCCGGGTCCAATTGCGACGTGCGCGACACCGTGCTGGCGCGCGATGGCAAAAACGTGAAAAAGACCGGGTGCAACGTGACCGGCGGCGAGTGGTTCAGTGTGTACGACAAGGTGACGGTCAAGGACCCGGCCGACGTGGATATCGATCACATGGTGCCGCTGGCCAACGCGTGGCGGTCGGGGGCGGACGCGTGGGATGACCAGAAGCGGGGCGATTTCGCCAACGATCTGGAGCGGCCGCAGCTGTTCGCCGTGACCGCGTCGAGCAACCGGTCCAAGGGTGACCAAAACCCGGCGCAGTGGAAGCCACCAAACACTGAGTACTACTGCCAATACGCTCAGCAGTGGATCACGGTGAAGAGCTACTGGAAACTCACGATTACGGCCGACGAAAAGCGTGCACTGACCTCCATGCTGGGTACATGCGTGTGATGACGAAGGACATCATCGCCCCGGCCGGAGGGGTCATGACCGACGAGGTCGGCGCGGTCACCGGCGAGCTCACCCTGGCCACGGAGATCGTGGGCGACTGCGAGGTCTTGCTGCGCGTGCAATACAAGGGCGCCGACGAGTGGTACAGGGTGACCGACGCCACCGTCAAGGTCGACGACCCGGCCAAGCTCGAAGAGGCGGAGCGGCAGCTAATCAACCGATTCGGCTAGCGGCTCCAGCCCTCGGCGGCCACCCTGGCACCCGCGATCGCAGCGCCGACCTCTTCGGCGCCGGCGATCGGGGCCCTGGTCGGCTCGTCCGTGGCCGGATTCAGCACCTCGATCGCCCCGGTGTCCGAGCCTGAAGTCCCTTGCCCGCCGATCGGGTGCTCGACCTCGTACACCGGCAAGAGTTCCCACCTGTCGAGAAAGCCAAACGCCGTCACGGCCAAGCGAACGTGCCTACCACCTCTCGAAACTGTGCCTCGGTGATTTCCTCACCCTCCGAGGGCTCGAGCGTCAACACATAGATGACCGGCCCGTCGTCCCAGCTCAGCCGGAACGTGTCGCCGGTCGGATGCAGGTTGCGTTCCCGCGACCCGAGCCGGATCGTGCCGATCGCGGGGCTCATCGGCCGCTCCGATCCCTTCACGTAGGCGTCGATCGATACATCCGGCCCGCCCGGTTTGGTGAACGAGGCATGCCAACGCGGCGGGTCCCCCTCTAGATGCCGCTGGCCCCAGCGCACCGGCCGCCAGCCGCCGTCCGGTGGAATCACAGGCACCTGCTCCTCCCGGAAGACCGGCCGGTCCGCGTCGCGGGCGCCATCGCGCAGGACGCGCCCGCCCAACGGCCGGCCGAGCCGCACCGTCGCGATCGGGGAGGATGCGCTGGAGCAGTCGTCGACCCGCACGACCTCGCCGGTCACGGTCACCGTCACCGCCTCGTCCGACTCGCTGACCGTCGCGTGTGGATCCTGTAGCGTCTCGCACCGGCTGGGACTGTGCAGATAGATGGTCAACGACCGGCCGCCATCGGCAGCATAGGCATGCGACCACGCGTGGGTCAGGATCGGCTGCACGGGCTCCGGACCCGCCCCGGTCGTCGTAAGCGTCAGCGCGGACGCCGCCACGAGCGCGGCCAGCCCACCGGAAATGCTTATCGGCCAAATGATCCTGCGGCGCGAGGCCCGCCCGCGGATCTGCACCAACGGCGGGCGCAGCACCTCCGCCGGGATATCGCGCGTCGCCTCCGCCAGCAATTCGCGCACCAACCGGTCACTCACGACTCCACCCCCTCGCGCAACAGGCCGCGCATAGCCGTCAAAGCCCTTGCCGTATAAGACTTCACCGTGCCGACGCTGAGCCCGAGCGCCTCGGCCGTCGCCGCCTCGGTCAGGTCGGCGTGGAAGCGCAGCATCAGCACGGCCCGCTGCTGATGCGGCAGCGCGAGGATCGCCGCACGCACGACGCGCTGCAGCTCGATCCGGTCCGACTCGTCGGGTGCGGCCGGTTCGGGCAGCCGCTCGGTCGGGGTCTCGGCCCGCCATCGCCGGCGCCACCAGGTCAGAAAGGTTGTGGCCAGCATGGCGCGCAGATAGGCGTCGGGCGCGTTGTCTTTGATCCGCGGCCACCTGCCATAGGCCCGTGTGAGCACCGTTTGCACAAGATCTTCCGCGCGATGCCAGTCCCCTGTGAGCAGCCAGGCCGAGCGCAGCAGGCGCGGCCAGGCCGTCACGACGTAGGCGTCGAAATCGTCCACGGCTCATCAACAATCCGGGGCCGCCGGATGGTTGCCAAAGATCGACTAATGGGCTCGCGGATCGCCGCGCAGCGGCGGCGTTTGTGGTCCTGGCCGCTTGCGACCAGGACCAAGGTTAGAACGCCGCCCTCAAGGGCGATCCGCCGCGACTTGCTTTAGCAGGAGCAAAACTATGCCGCCAGTTCCTCGGCGAAATGGCAGGCGACCTTGTGCCCGTCGATGAGGCGCAGCTCGGGCCGCTCCTGCGCGCACCGCTCCCGTGCCCACGGGCAGCGCGTGCGGAACCGGCAGCCCGACGGCGGGTTGGCCGGCGACGGCAGGTCGCCCTTGAGCAGGATCCGCTCGCGGCTCGCCTCGATCACGGGGTCGGGCACGGGCACCGCCGACATCAGCGCCTTGGTGTAGGGGTGCAGCGGCTTGCGGTAGAGGTCGTCGCTTTGCGCCTCCTCGACCAGCGCGCCCAAATACATCACGCCCACGACGTCGGAGATGTGCCGCACCACCGCGAGGTCGTGCGCGATCACCAGGTAGGTCAGGTTGAGCGACGTCTGCAGCTCGTCCAGCAGGTTGATCACCTGCGCCTGGATCGACACGTCGAGCGCCGACACCGGCTCGTCGGCCACCATCAGGTCGGGGCTGAGCACCAGCGCCCGCGCGATGCCGATGCGCTGCCGCTGCCCGCCCGAAAACTCATGCGGATAGCGGGAAAGCGCCCACCGCGGCAGGCCGACCTCGTCGAGCGTCTTGCTGATCAGCTCCCGCCGCTCGTCGCGATTGGCCCCGATGCCGTGCGCCTTCAGGCCTTCCGACAGGATGGACTCGACGTTTTGCCGGGGGTCCAAACTGGACATCGGATCCTGGAAAATCATCTGCATCCGCTTGCGCTGGAGCCGAAGCTGTTCTCGGGTCAGCGAGGACAGGTCGACGCCTCCGAAGTGGACGGTGCCGGCCGTCGGCGGGGTCAGCTGCAGCAGCGCCCGGCCCAGCGTCGACTTGCCGCAGCCCGACTCGCCCACGAGACCGTAGGTCTGCCCCTCCTGGATCGAAAACGACACCCCGTCAACGGCTTTGACGTGCCCGACCACGCGATCGAACAGGACACCCTTGGTGATCGGGAAGTGCACCTTGAGGTCCTTGACCTCCACCAGCGCCGGAGTCGTCTCGGGCGCCCGCTGCTCGGGCACGATCGCGGTCATTCTTGCTCCAGCAGGTGTTCCGGGCCCGCACTCTGGCCGATGACTGGGTTGACGCAGCGGTATCGGTGCGAGCCGCCGCTGAGCGCGGGCGGCGCCTCGACGCACGCCTCGGTGACGCGCTCGCACCTGGGCGCGAACGCACAGCCCTCGGCCCACGCAAGCAGGTCGCGCACCGAGCCCGGGATCGGGTTGAGCGGTTCGCCGCGCACCGAGTCCAGGCGCGGGATCGAGCCCAGCAGGCCGCGCGTGTAGGGGTGGGTGGGCTCGGCGAACAGCGGGCCGCGGGCGGCCGACTCGACGACCCGCCCCGCGTACAGCACATTGATCCGATCGCAAAGTCCGGCAACCACACCGAGATCGTGCGTGATCATGATGAGCGCCGTGCCGTCCTGATGCACCAGTTCCTTAAGCAGCTCAAGGATTTGCGCCTGGATGGTCACGTCGAGCGCGGTGGTCGGCTCGTCGGCGATCAGCAGGCGCGGGCGGCACGCCACCGCCATCGCGATGAGCGCGCGCTGCCGCATGCCGCCCGACAACTGGTGCGGGTATTCCCTCAGGCGCCGCCGCGGATCGGGGATGCCCACCTTGTCCAGCAACAGCTCGGCCTCCTTGGCCGCGGCATCGCCCGACAGGCCCCGATGCCGCGCGAGCACCTCGGTCACCTGCGTGCCGATCGACACCACCGGGTTCAACGAGCTCAGCGGGTCCTGGAAGATCATGCCGAGCTCGCGCCCGCGCAGGTCGCGCATGGTCCGCTGGTCGACGCCCAGCAGGTTGGTGCCGTCGAAGTCGGCCTTGCCGCCCACCCTTACACCCTTGTCGGGCAGCAGGCCCATGAGCGCGAGCGACGTCACCGACTTGCCGCAGCCCGACTCGCCGACCAGCCCCACCACCTCGCCGGCCGACACGTCGAACGACACGCCATCGACGGCACGCACGTCCTCGCGCCCGCGCCGGGTGAACACCACCGAAAGGTCTTGCACATCAAGCAAACCCGCCATGCGTGGGCCCCCTCACTTCCGCAGTTTCGGATCGAGGGCCTCGCGCAGCGCTTCGCCCAAAAGCGTGAACCCGAGCGCGGTGATGATGATGCCCAGCGCAGGGAAGGCCGCGAGGCGCGGCGCATACTCGAAGGTCTGCAGCGCGTCGTTGAGCATCGTGCCCCACTCCGGCTCCGACGGGTCGGGCGTGCCCAGGCCGAGGAACGACAGGCCGGCCGCCTCGATGATCGCGGTGGCCAGGGTCAGCGTCGCCTGCACGATCACCGGGGCCAGCGAGTTGGGCAGCACGTGCCCGAGCGCGATCTTTGGCCGGGACACGCCGAGCGACGTGGCAGCGGTGACGTATTCCGCGTTGGACTGCGCGATCATCGAACCGCGCAGCAGCCGGGCGAACGTCGGCACGGCCACCACGCCCACCGCGATCATCACGGTCAGCAGGCTCGGCCCGAGGATGGCGACGATGCTCACCGCGAGCAGCAGGCCCGGCATCGCGAGCAACATGTCGACGAAGCGCATCAGGACGTTGTCGAGCCGGCGGCCGCGCCTGCCGCCCAGGCCATATGCCGCGCCGGACAGCCCGCCGAGCAGGCAGCCGAACACCAGCCCGATGGCGGTGGCGACGATGCCCACGAGCAGTGTCTTTTGCGCACCCACGACCATGCGGCTGAACTCGTCGCGCCCGTTGTGGTCCAGACCCAGCCAGTGCGCGGCCGACGGCCCGGGGATGATGTTGCGCGCGACGCTGACCTCGGTGATCCAGCTGGTGTCCTTTGGCGCGTAGGGCACGAAAAGCGGCCCGATGATGGCGACCAGGACGAATATCGCGAGGATGACCGCGCCCACGATCGCGGCGGAATTGGTGCGCAGGCGCTT
>JBIOYB010000403.1:0-10081 GCA_044869915.1 Allorhizocola sp. | reverse complement strand
CCGCAAGCGCGGACGCGCGGGCGCCGCCGTCGGGCACCTGCTGCGCCTGCTCAGCGTCGACCCCTACGACGAGGCCGGCCACCGCGCCCTGATCGAGGCGCTGGTGGCCGGCGGCCAGCACGGCGAGGCTAAGCGCGCCCGGGCGCGTTACCTCGAGGCGATGCGCGCCATAGGCGTCAAACCGGCCTAGTACCAGGAGCCGATGCAGGTCCCATAGGTCGTGACCTCGTCCTCGTCGGCCGCGCCAACCATGCCTTTCGCCAAGATGTCAGCGCGCGCCATGCGGGCCAAACCGCCGGCCAGGTGCGGGCCGGGCCCGAGCGCGTCGATGAACATGCCGGGCCGGGTGGAGCTCACGCCCGCGCCGAAGACCCAGGCCGTGCCGCAGCCCTGGATCAGCGGCAGCGGCGCCGTGGCGGTCGTGGTGGATCCGGTGCCCACCGGCACGGTCTGCTCGGTGCGCTCCCGGAACTTGAAGCAGGGGCCGTCGATTTTTTTGCCGCACAAGGCTATCGCCGACACGTGCAGGCCGGAGGCCCCGCCGCCGCGCACAAGGACCGAGGACAGGTCGGGCGCTGGGATGACGGCATCCACGTAGGGGGATCCACCGGCAGACTCCACAAGGTACCCACTGGAATAGAGAAGTTTATTGCCGGGACAGGAAGCCGACATGCTTGCCCCGCTGCCCAGCTCGAAAACGCGCTGCAGCGCGAGATCTCCGGGAGGCCAGCAGGTCGCCGCGGCCACCACCGACCAGGTTCCGTTCCACCTGGTGTTGCGCACCTGGGCGATCGCCGTGACGGCGGTCAGTTCCTCGTTGGGGACGATGCCGGTGAGCGCCACCTGGCCGTCACTGTCCACGGTGGAGCCGCCGAAGCCGTAGACGATCTGGCCCGCCGGGCAGGTCACCGTGACGGACTTGCGTGGCGAGGTGTCCGAAGTGGACGTTGCCGTGTGGTAGTGGTTTTCGATCACCTCGTCGAACAAGCCGGTGGTCGAGGCGCCGGTCGAGGCGTTGGCCGCGACAGGCGGGAGCAGCACGATGACGAGAGCGGCCGCGAGGCCGGTGAGCAACAAGCGCATGCAGCCTATGGTGGGGGCGGGTGTCACGGTGGCGTCATGGTAAGCCGGGAAGTTCGCTGGCGGTCTTGCGACTTTACCGGTTAAGTGTTGCGCCGCATGGGTGCCTACAACTGGATGACGACTTTTGATCGGGGGTGCTCCTGGCCCACATGCCGGATGGCTCGGGGCGCCTCCACCAGAGGGTAGGTCCTCTCGATGGCCGGCACGATCGCGCCGGACTCGAGCAGCTCCCGCAGCAGGTCCAGGTCCTCCGGGCTGTTCTTCGAGATGAAGCCCACCAGCTTGTGGCCGCTGAACGGCGCGGCCAAAAACACCTTGAGCAGTGCGCTCGCCGGCCCAAGCAGCCGGCTGTGCTTCGGCCCGCCGACCACCACGAGGATGCCACCGTGCGCCAGCGCCCGTTTGCGATCCGCCACCGAACGGTTGCCGGCCACGTCGAAGATGACGTCATACCGCTGTCCACTGTGGACGAAGTCCTCGCGCGTGTAGTCGATGACCCGGTCCGCGCCCAGCGACCGGACCAGGTCGACGTTGCGCGTGCTGCACACTCCGGTCACGTGGGCGCCCAGCCACTTGGCGATCTGCACGGCAAACGTGCCCACGCCACCGGACGCGCCGATGATGAGCACCCGCTGGCCGCGCTTGGTTTCCGCCTTGTCGCGCAGGCCCTGCAGCCCGGTAAGCGCCGCCACCGGCACGGCCGCCGCCTGAGCGAAGGACACGCTCGCGGGCTTGCGCACCAGCCTCGCCTCGCGCACGCACGCATACTCGGCGAAGGCCCCCGGGCCGGTGCCAAACACCTCATCGCCGGGCCGCAGGCGCACGACGTCCGGCCCGACCGCCTCGACCTGGCCGGCCAGATCGACACCGGGGATCGTCTGCTTCGGCCTGAACAGGCCCATGTCAAGGCGCGCGACGTAGGGCGTGCCGGTCACCTGATACCAGTCGAGCGCGTTCACGGACGCGGCCCGTACCCGCACGAGCACCTGATCGCTCTTGACCGCCGGCACATCCACGTCGCGAAACTCGAGCACCTCGGGCGGGCCAAACCGTTCCTGCACAATCGCCTTCATGCCCTACAGCCTCGCCGCCGCCGCCCGGCCGGGCGTCCCGCCCGAGGCGCATTCGCCGCTGCACCGTGCGCGGTAGGCCGCACCGCCTCTACCCCCGCGGGCGTACGCCCCCCCGCTCGCCGGAGCTCGGGTGTCACCTGCCCAGGTCGGTGACCTCCAGGCACGGCAACTGCCAGCCCTGTGTCTGTCCGAAGTAGCCGGTTTGCGCATGCATCAGCAGGCGCAGCGTCTCGGCGGCGCGGCGCAGCCCGTCGTCGGTCACGGCGCAGGCGTCGACGGTCGTTTCCGTAATCCTCAACCAGTATCCCTGCGCGCCCAGCCGCGCCTCGTCGCCCAGCTCGAAACAGATCACGCCCTTGCCTGACGCGGTCGCGTCGGGCAGGGGCAGGCCGGCGCGGCTCAGCGACTCACGGATCAGTGCGGCCATCTCCGGTTTGGCGCACACACCGGTCTCGGGCGTGAGGAAATGCTGTCCCTTGTGGACGATTACCTCCCGCGGGACGACAGGTACGATGCGATACATGGACCCCGCTCCATTAGTTGGGAGTCCAACCTAACATCAGTTGACGCGTCCGGAAACCGCACGAACAGGCGATTCGCGTGCTCAACCCTGCTGCCTGGCCGCGACCTGCTCGGCCGAGATGGTGTCCACGCCCGTGCCTGGTCCTTCGCCCAAACGGTATCGCACGAGGATCGCCGTCGAGGAAGCGCCCTCGATCACCCCGGGCCGCCATGTGCCGTGCCGGTGCACCCAAACCCGGTCGCCGCTGCGGTAGCTGCCGGCCGGCGCGACGTCGGCCGGATCGCGGTCGTCGGGTCCGCCCTCCGGCGCCGGGACACGGCTCTCGCCGTTGATCCCGCCTTCCCTCGCCTTTTTCCGGGTCGCCAAGGGAGCGCCGTTGACGCCATCCGCTTCGTGCGCGCTATCAGCGCCATTGATGCCGTTAACCCCATTGACGCCGTTAACCCCGTTGATGCCCTTTGCGGCGTGCTTGCCGTTGACACCGTTGACACCGTTGACACCCTGGGCACCATTGACGCTTTGAACGCCGTTGATGGCATGCACACCGTTGGCCGCCTTGACGATCGTGAGCTCGAGCACCACGGGCTGGCCCAGAATCGCCCTGCGCTCATGTGCTGCCGCCGGCAGGGCGATGGTCTCGTGCCCGCCGGCCGGGTCGAACACGCAGGCCGTGTCCGACGCGCCGTTGTCCTTTGTATAGCGCTTGGCCTGGTACATCGCGACGTCGGCCCGATGCAGCAGATCGGCGACGGGGAGCGTGCCTCCGGAGATGGCGATCCCGATCGATGCGGTCACCGCCACGACGTGCCGCGCGAGCGGGATGGGCTCGGCTATCAACGCGGCGAGCGCGAGCACCGCCGAACGCCAGGATGGCTTGCGGTCCTTGGAACCGGCGCTGGTGATCAGCACGGCGAACTCGTCGCCGCCGAGCCGCGCGACCAGATTGTCGCCCGCCCAGGCGGCCAGCCTGCAGGCGATGATGCGCAGGACGTGGTCACCGGCCGCGTGGCCGTGGCCGTCATTGATCGGTTTAAACCCGTCCAGATCAAGCACCATCACCGCGGCCGACTCGCCGGCTGTGTCCAGCACGCGTGAGGCCAAGGCATAGAACAGTCTGCGGTTGGGCAACCCGGTCAACTCGTCATGACCCGCGGCCCACTGCAATGCTTCACGCTCGGCCTGCAGCCGTGCGACCTGAGCCCGCAACGTCGCAAGCTCGACATCTCCCGTGGGCAACGCTTCTGCGATGCCCACACCGAATCGGGCTGTGGCTGGTCTGAGGCCCTCCATAGCCATTCCCTCGCGGCCGCAACGGACAGATGGTGTGCGCTGGCTACTAGCATGCCAGTGATTGGTTCCGTCGTGCAAGATTTCACAGTGAAGAAATGTCTTCAGGCGATCGTGCACGGCGAGACTTTCCGTTACGCTCCGTCCTTAAGGTTTCGTCGTGAAAGAGGAACCGACATACGAGAGCGGCAGAATGTACCGTTCACTACTGTTTTGATGGTGATCGGTACCGGTCACACACCGCACCGAACATCACAGGGGGTCGCAAATGGACACTGAATGGATCATGTCCAGCAGATCAACCGGTAATGGCGGCAGCTGCGTAGAGGCCCGCCGGACCGGCCCAGCCATCGAGGTGCGTAACAGCAAGCACCCCGGGGCCGGCAGCGTTCGCTTCACCGTCGAAGAGTGGGACTCGTTCCTCGACGGTGCGAAGAAAGGCGAGTTCGACCGGCTCCTGGCCGGCTGACGTTCCATCCCATCCGGCCGGCCGACTGGCCAAGCCCTGACTAGCCGGCCGACCCGCGTGAGTCCATTGTGGATCGCGGTGCGGGCGTCCCCGCACCGCGATCGTCAAGGCAGGCGCCCGACCCCGCCCACGGTCACATAGCGGACCAGATCATCGTCCGCGGGCCGGTCCTCGCCCGCCTCCGGCCGCCAATCCGACACCCAGACCACGCCCGGCTCCACCAACTCGAGCCCGTCGAAAAACTGCGTGATCTCGGCCATCGTGCGCAGCCTCAGCAACGCGGCCGTCTGTCGTTTGTAGACCTCGCGCAGGCGGGCCCGCTCCCCCGTCTCGTCATCCTCCGGCGTCTCGTCCACAACGTGGGACACGACCAGAAAGCTGCCCGGGCTCACGGCGTCAAGGACCGCGCGCACCGCCGCGTTTGCCTCCGCGTCATCGCTCATGAAGTGCAGCAGCGCGACCATCAGGACCGCGACGGGCATGTCGAAGTCGATCAGCCTGCGCACCTGCGCGTGGTTGAGGATCGCCTTTGGATCGCGGACGTCGCCCTGGATTGCCGTGGCAAACGCGTTGCCCTGCAACAACTCCTGGCTCTCGCCGACCGCGACCGGGTCAATGTCCACATAGACCACTCGCGTGTCGGGCGCCAGCTCCTGCGCGATCTCGTGGACGTTGCCCTCGGTCGGGATGCCCGAACCGATATCCAGGAACTGGCGCACACCCAGCCCGCTCAGGTGACGCACCACGCGACGCAGGAACGCCCGGTTGAGCTGGGCCGCCTGCGGCGTGTGCGGGAACATGCGCACGAGCGAGTTTGCCGCTTCCCGATCAGCGGGGAAGTTATGCGTGCCACCCAAAAGATAGTCATAGATCCGCGCGGCGGTCGCCGGCTTGGCCCCCGGACCGGAACCCAACGCGGTCACAGGAATTCCCTCAGCGGGACGGAAGCCTTGCCGATCAGTGTGAAGATGCGCCGGTATTCGTCCACCTCATGCTCCTCCTCCAGGTAGAGAGCACCCACATGGGACTCAAGGTAGACGACATCTGGATCGTCGGGGTCGTCGAAGTCCAGAATGCGGAACGCTCCCGCCATCGCGGCATGCGCGCCGAGGGAGAACGGCAGCACCCGGATGTCGATCCAGGCGTGCTTGGCGAGCTTCTGGAGGTATTCGAGCTGCGCGTCGAGCACGGCCTGGCCGCCGATCATGCGCTTCAGCGCACCCTCGCCGAGCACGGCCGACAGCGCGGGTTTGCGGCTCAGCAACGCCTTCTGCCGCTGCATGCGCAGCTTGACATGGCGCTCAACGGCTTCGAGGTCCTCGGGCTGCTCGGCCTCATACGTGGCCCGCGCATAGTCTGGCGTCTGGAACTCGCCCGGCACTACCTCGCCCTCGTAGCTGTAGATGCGTGTAGCGCTCGCTTCCAGGCCTACGTAGAGTTTGAACCAGTCGGGCACGACCGGGTTGGCGTCCCACCACTCCTGGTGCGACGTGCCCAAGGCCAGCTCCGCCAAGGCGTTGGTGATGCTCTCGTCGGCGCCATAGAGCCAGCACAGCGCGCGCACGTTGGCCACCGTCACAGGCACCTTGCCCGTCTCGATGCGGTGCAGCGTCGGCTCGGAGATGCCGAGCTTCGCGTCGGCCACCTCCCGCCGGCTCTTGCCGCACGCCAAGCGCAGCCTGGTCAGCCGCCGACCAAGCGTCCGGCGCACCACCCGCTGCCCTGTGACAGGCACCCTGCCTACCTCCCGCCGCTTCTAGCGGAAAACGGTATCGTACCGGCCGCGCGCCGCAACCCAGACACTCAATTGGCCATGTTCTGTGCGCTGACCAGCTAACTCCACACTGGACACCTCGCTCCACGCCGCGCGAGATGACACCCCGCACAGTAAACACCACCGACCGCCATATCGATAGCCACCGCGAGGAGGGCCTCAGACACCCTACGCCTCATCCTCCACATGGGAGCAACCGATGGTAGCCCTGGCAACCCTAGTTATTTCATATGGTACCGATGGGAGCGCGCCCAATCGCCGCCGAGCGGCGAGCGCGACCCTCCCAGTGGGAAGGCCGCGCGTTCGCCTCCCGCCGGCACCGCGGTGTTCGACCTGTCGGACCCGCGGTGTTCGACCCGCCGGCACCGCGGTGTTCGACCCGTCGGACGGGGCGAAACGCCCGGCACCTGACAACAAGGTCATGAAGCCGGCGGCGTCGTCGCGCCTCCCTACTCCGATCCGGCCCGATCCGGCTGGGCCGCTTCCACATCCGTGCTCCGTCATCCGTGCTCCGTCCAATTGAGAGCGTCGCCACGGTTCAGAATCCGCCCGGCGCAGGCCCGAGGGTGCCATCCGGGTCGGCCGGATCGGCGCCCTGAACCCGTCCGACGTACAACTCGACCTGGGAACGGAAGCGCTCGACGGCAGCCCGGTCGCTCATGAAGCGGGGGAATTCGCGAGCATCGGTGGTCCGGTAGTCGGCCAGCGGTTTGAGCCAGGCTGGGGGCGCGACGTCGCTGCGTACCGGCCAGGTCCAGCTCGCGATGGCGCCGGCCTGGCCCTGCTGCGACGTCAGCCAGCTGAGGAAGAGCTTGGCCGTGGCCTTGTGCTTGGCGCGGCGAAGGATGGCGCCGCGCTGCGCCCAGGACACGAACCGATCCTGGCCGGGGAACACGAATGTGCCGTTGGGGCTGGGATCGCCGGCCGCGGCCGGTGTCGCCAGGTAACGGCCGTCGGCGACCCCTGCGGCCGCTCCCGGAACGCCACGGATGAAGGCGGGACTTTGCGCCACGAGTCCCTTGAGCCAGTCCCAGCCGTACCGGTCGATGTTCAGCTTGTGCTGGAACAGCACGGCATCGTCGTCGTTGGGGTAGGTGGCGATGATCTTATTGGCGAACGCGGGGGCGAGCAGATCGCCGGCTCGGAATGCGGTCGGGTCGGTGGGCAGCAGCCCGGTGTTCACGATGGCGGAGAAGGCGGCGTAGAAAACACCGGTCCAGTAGCCATCCTCGTCCCGGGCATTGGCGAAGACCCGGTCCCAGCCGAGCGGGCGATACTTGAGCAGCTCCCCACTGGCCTTCCAGCGGTCGAAGTCCTGTGCGGTCTGCAGGATCGCGACGTCTGCGACAAGGTTGCCCGTGGCGAGCTGGTTGTCGATGCGCGCGTCGTGATACTTGCTCAGGTCGACGACCAGGTTGGCCTGGACTCCGGGAAACTGCGCGGTGAACGCCTGCCCGATGAAGTCCCACTGGCCGGGCGCGTCACCGCCCAGGTAGACGGTGACCTTGCCGCCTTCGGCCTGGGCCTGCCGATACAGGGCCTGAAGCTGGTCCTGTTCACTCGCGGCAAACGCGGCCCGCGGCGCGACCGCCGCCAGCCCGCTCGCGAAAGCACCGGCCACGGCGGCCCGGCCCACGCTCCTCCTGCTGATTCCCATCTTTGGCTCCTCCCAATGTTTGAAGGCTCAAACAACCCGAACGCTACTCGGCCTCTGTTTGAACCTTCAAACAAATTGGGCGTACTCTGGATCACATGCCGAGGACCCGCTGGCTGAACAACCACGAGATGCGCGCCTGGATCGCGTACATCGACCTGTCCACCCTGCTCGGCGACTATCTCGACCAGCAGCTGCGGCAGGACGCCGGGATGACCCACGCCGACTACAGCCTGCTGTCCAGGTTGTCCGTGGCCCCCGACCGGGCCCTGACAATGTCCCAACTGGCCGAACGGCTCCGGTTCACCCGCAGCCGGCTCACCCACGCCGTGGCCCGGTTGGAGCAGGCCGGCTACGTCGAGCGCCGCGACCACCCGACCGACAAGCGAGCCCAGCTAGCGGTCCTCACCGACGCCGGCGCCACCCTGCTCGCCGAGGCAGCCCCCGGACACGTCGAGGCCGTCCGCCGCGCCGTCTTCGACGTACTCAGCCCAGAGCAGATCGAGCAGCTCACCACGATCGGAGAGACAATCACCCAGGCCCTCCAGCGGCCCGACGCAGACGCCTACCCGCTCGGACTACCGTGGCAGCGCCGATAACGATGGGTTATCGCTTAGCCGATCACCGTGTCGGCGCGGTGCCGGGTTCGACGTCCTTGTCGAACAGATACGCGCCAAGAAGCAGCAGCACGTTGAGCGCGGCGCGGTCGATTCGCCCGCCGCGCCAGCCCGCGCGGATCATGCCCCGGTGCGCGGCCAGGTGGTGCTTGAGCACGTCATGCCCGAGACCATGTGCCTTGCCGAAGCGCCGATATGCCTGTGACCACTGTCGTTCCTGGAGGCACCGCTCGGCGTGTGCCATCTCCTGCTCGTACGGTGTCTGAACTGCCATTGTGGACTCCTGAGGGGTTGGTTGTGGCGCAGGTGGATGCGTCGCAGCACCTGCGGATGGGTGGTGATTGGCCGGACGGGCTACAGCCCCCGCTCGAGCAGATCAAACGCGTCATCGATGAGCGACTCGATGGTCCGATCGCTGCCACGCGAGAAGTTCTCCGCAGCCTGCAAGGCCGCGAACGAGGCGTTGACAAGCATCGCCGGATAGATGTTTTGGGTGGCACCGGTGCCGGTCCGGGTGGCCACCTCGGCCACAAGAGCAGCGATCGTGGCGTCGACCTTGTCCAGCCGCATCCGGGAGAACAGCTCGGGATGGCGACGGTAAAGCTCTTGGAGCAGCTCCCAGTCCTCGGCCAGGCCGGCGATGCCGGCCGCCGCTGCCATCACCTTGATCACCGCACGCATCGACGCGACCACCGGCTCGTCGCTCGGGCGCTGCCGCAGCTCCCCCACGATCTCCTCGGTCGTCCACTGATGCGGCTCGATGGAGAACGCTTCGTCTTTTGTCGCGAAATAATTGAAGAACGTCCGCGGCGAGATGTCGGCCGCGACGCTGATCTCATCGACCGTTACCGCATCTGGCCCCCTATCCAGCGCCATCCGGATAGCCACGGACCGGATGGCCGCACGTTTGGCCACCCGCCGCCGCATTCGGCGGTCCTCCGCCCCATCCACATGTTGCAGTCTATGCAAACATTGCACAGACTGCAAGCCTTGCACTTCATGCAAGACCACGCTGTCGGCGAGCGGCCCGCCGACAATGCGAGGATGCGCTGTGACCTCTGACCTGGATGCCTTGCGCTCCGTCCTCGCCCCCGAGAACCTGCCCGCATGTGCCGCGCTGACGCCGTTCGAAGTGGTCGCCGCACACTCTGCCGACGGGCTCGTCCGGGTGGAGTTCGCGCCGCAACCCGCGTTTGGCAACCACTTCGGCGACATCCAGGGCGGCTTCATCGTCGCCATGCTTGACCTGCCACTTTCGCTCGCCGCATTCCTCAAGACCGGCGAGTTCCTGCCGACGATAGAGATAAAGACAAGCTTCCTGGCGCCCGCCCGGATCGGACCGTGCACCGCGGAGGGCCGGGTCTTGCGCGCTGGACGCACTCTCGTCTTCACCGAAGCCAAACTCTGGTCCGGCGACGGAACACTCGCCGCACATGCCACAGCCACCGCCACAGCCATCGCCACTCGCGGGAGTGAGCCGGAGTGAGCCGGAGTGCAAAAGCGTGCCTCCGGCGGGAGACCTCGGGGGCTCCGAGAGGTGGGGTTCCTCCCACCAACCCTTCGGCACGGAGCGAGCTCAAGTAATTTTGCGGGCCGGGGGG
>JBIOYB010000402.1:0-22536 GCA_044869915.1 Allorhizocola sp. | reverse complement strand
TGCGGCGTAAAGTGCTCACCGACTGAGCAGTTTTCAGAGCAGTCTTGAGAAGGGTTTTCGGAGGCAAAGGAAAGGCAGGGGAGGGATGCGCGCCGACCGGCTCGTGGCCGCGCTGCTGTTCCTGCAGGCACGCGGCCGCGTCACCGCCGCACAACTGGCCGGCGAACTCGAGATCTCCGTCGCCACCGCACGCCGCGACCTGGAAGCCCTGTCGGCCGCGGGCATCCCGGTCTACCCGCAACCCGGCCGTGGCGGCGGATGGGCCCTGGTCGGCGGCGCACGCACCGACCTGTCCGGACTGTCGGCCACCGAGGCGCAGGCGCTGTTCCTGCTCGCCGGGCCGGCCGCCGCATCTTCCGGCTCCGCCTCCCATGAGGCCAAGGCGGCGCTGCGCAAACTCGTGCAGGCCCTGCCACACACCTTCCGCGCCGAAGCCGAAGCCGCCGCCACCGCCACAATGATCGACCCATCTCGATGGGGGGAGTGGGACCGGCCCCGACCACCCATGGTCGACCTGCTGCAGACCGCCGTCGTCGCCCGGCGCAAAGTCCGCCTGCACTACACCAACATCGCCAAACAGCGCACCGAACGGCTCATCGACCCGTGGGGCCTGATCGACAAGGACGACATCTGGTACCTGATCGCCGGCACCGAGACCGGGCAACGCACCTTCCGCGTCGACCGCATCGCCGAAGCCACCCCCACCGACCAACCCGCGCAACGACCCGACGACTTCACCCTGGCCGAAGCATGGCGGCAGGTCGTCGGCGAAGTCGAGGAAAAACGCTCCCGCACCTGGGCCACCGTCCTCATCGAAGCCCGCTGGGTGCCCATCCTGCGCGACCAGTTCGGCCGGCACTGCCACCCCGACCCGCAACCCGTCCCCGACGGGCGGGCCAAGGTGCGGCTCGGCGCGCCCACACCACGCGACATCGCCCGCAACCTGGCCGGCTGGGGCGCGATGGTCGAGGTCGCCGAACCGGCATCCGTCCAAAACGAACTCGCCCGGATCGGCGCCGAACTCGTCTCCCGCTATCGCGGCTGATCATCCCGGGTTATCCCAGGCTGAAACGCCACGATGCTCGCCGGATCCCGCAGCAGGCCCACAGCCACACGGGCCGCCGACCCGAATTCGCCCCTCACCGTCCGCATGTCAGCGTCCGCATGTCAGCGTCCGCGCCGCGCACGGGCGGCCCAAATCGCATACGACGGATCACGATCCAGGTTGTGCCGGTCACGGTCGTATCGGCGCGTCGTCCGAGGATCCGCATGGCCCATCGCGTCCTGCACATCCTCCAACGGCACGCCCTCGGCGCGGGCGGTCGTGGCGAAGGCATGCCGTAACGAGTGCGGTGACAGCTTGGCGGCCGACGGGATCCCCGCCTTCTCGGCGAGCCGTCGCACCAGGCGGAATATGGCGTGCCGGTCGATCGGGCGGCCCTTGTCGGTCACAAACAGCGGACCGGTGAGCTCCTCCGGCGCGACACGCGCACGCTGGCCCCGCTGCTGAAGATAGGCGTCGATCGCCTCGGCCGTCCCCGGCGCCAGGGCCCGCCGCCGCTGCTTGCCGCCCTTGGCGCTGAACCGCAAAGTGCGATGCCCACGCTCGTGACCGAGGTCGTCGACGTCCAGATTCACCAGCTCACCCACGCGCAGGCCCAGGTCGGCCAGCAGGGTCAGGATGGCATGGGCCCGGGCCGAATCCAGCGACGCCGCCTGCAGCAGAGCGTCCACCTCGGACGGTGCCATGCCCACGGTGGCCGAATGGTCCCGCGACACGTATGGCCGATCCGCGCCCGCCACGGGATTCATGTTCACCAGACCAAGTTTGATCATAAAGTCGTACCAGCTGGACAGGCCCGACAGCTTGCGCGCCACCGTGGCCGGGGTCAGCGGGCGCCCGGTCCGCGGATCGACCAGCTGCTCCAGATGCCGCGCATACGCGTTGACATGAGTGAACATCACGGCGCGCGGCTCGAGCCCGCCTTCCTCACACCACGCCAGGAACGTCGCGATGTCACGCCGATATGCCTCGCGGGTGTTGGCCGACAGGCGGCGGTTAGCCAGCCACATGTCGACCAGCGACACATACTGCGCCCGGGAGCCGACCAGCGCTCCAAAGTCGACAGATCCGAAGGCATCCAGCGACATGATCCCCAACCTACCCGTCCGCGCGCCCGAACCTTTCCCGACCCACCGGCCATAATTATTGGATTGCATAAACGGCAATTCAATAATTAAATCCGCCCTTCTTTCGGCCTTCTTCGCGCTACACCATAATGACTGTTATGGTGTAGCGCGGGAGTCGCCGGTGGGGGATGGCTGCGGTGATCCGGCCGCCGGATGTCGCGTAGGAGCGCCGAAGCGGGGCAGGCGTACGCGTGGTTGGATGGTGGCGTGGGGACCGACGGGATCGAGATAGCCGATGCTCCGGCGATGGAGCGGTTCGAGGCGCGCGATGAGGCCGGTGAGCTGGCCGGTTATGTGACGTATCAGGTGACGGGCAACGTGATCGTGTATACGCATACCGAGGTGCGCAAGGCGTTTCAGGGCCGGGGTGTGGGCTCGCTGCTGGCGCGGGCGGTGATGGACGACGCCAAGGCCAAGGGCCGCACGGTGATTCCGATGTGCCCCTACCTGGCCAAGTGGCTTGACAAGCATGCCGAGTATGAGGACATCGTCGCCCGCTCGACGAAGAAGGTGAAATGACGCCGGCCGGTGCGGTGGGGCCTGTGGCGCCGGCGGTTGTCCGTGATCCGGTGTGGGTGCGTCTGCTGGTCTGGGTGGGGTTTCCGGTTGCCGGTGGCGGTCTGGGGTACCTGCTGAAAATCATCTCCAAATGGGTCGCCGCTTTGGAGCGGGCGCCGTGGCAGGGGCCGTTCAAGCTGCTGGCGCGGCTGGACGAGCCGTGGTTCACGGTCGTGCCGGTGGGTGTGGGCGTGCTGGCCGGGCTGGTGCTGTCGGTGCTGGCGTGGGACGACAGCCTGGTGGTGTCGGTGTCGCGGGAGTCGGTGGGGCTCAAGCGCGGCGACAAGGGGCGTGAGATCGCGGCCGCCGCGGTCAAAGGCGCGTTCGTCGACGGCAAGGAGCTGGTGCTGCTGGGTGGTTCGGGTGAGGAGCTGGCCCGGGAGAAGTCCGACCTGGACGGTGCCGGGTTGCGGGAGGCGTTTCGGGGGCACGGTTTTGTGTGGCTCGACGGCGGCGATCCGTATGCGGGGCGATATCGGCGGTGGGTGGAGGGTGATCCGGCGTTGTCGGGCAGTGCCAACGCGGTGCTCAAGGCGCGGGCGTCGGCTTTGGACAAGGGTAACCGCGGCGACGTGGCCGAGTTGCGGGCCGAGCTGGTGAAGCTGGGTGTGGTGGTGCGCGACGAGCGCAAGAAGCAGTGGTGGCGGGCGGTCGAGTCGCCCGGCGAATCCCCTGCCTGACTCCCCCGGCCTGACCGCCTTGCCTGACTCCCCACGCCCGCAGGTGGTCTCCCCTGCTGGGCTCCCTTAGCGAAGGGTGACGTCGGCGGCGACGGGCCGGTGGTCGCTGGCGGTGGCCGGCAGGACGCGGGCGTCGGTGACGGTGACGCCGCGGACCAGGATGTGGTCGATGCGGGCCATGGGAAAGCCGGTCGGCCAGGAGAAGCCGAAGCCCCAGCCGCCGGCGGCCTGTGCCGAGGTGAGGCCGTAGGTGAGCGGGGCGAGCTCGCGGTCGTAGGCGGTGCCGTTGAAGTCGCCCATGACGATGACGCGGGGCAGTTTTTCGGCGGCGATGCGCTCGCCGAGCTGGGTGATGGTGGTGTTGCGTTTGCTGGAGGCGAAGCCTTCCTCGGTGCTCACGCGCACCGAGGCGAGGTGGGCGACGTAGACGGCCACCGGTCCGGCGGGGGTTTCGACCTCCGCGCGCAGGGCGCGCGGCCAGCCCATGCCGATGTCGACCTGGTCGCCGGTGCGCAGTGGGATGCGGCTCCACAGGGCGACGGTGCCGGAGTCGATCTGGTGTCGGTGGGTGGGGCGCAGCAGCCGGTCGAAGGCGGCGAGGTCGTCGCCGGTGAGTTCCTGCAGGGCGATGATGTCGGGGTCGTCGGCGAGCAGGACGGCGGCGGTGGCGGCGGGGTCGGGATTGGACGCGCCGACGTTGTGGGTGATCACGCGCAGGTCGCGGCCTTGGCCGCCTTTGCCGGGCAGGATGAGGTGGCCGAACAGGCCGAGCCACACGGCGGTGGTGAGGGTGACGGCCAGGGCGGCGGTGGCCGAGCGGCGCCAGATGGCGGCGATGAGCAGCAGCGGGATGCTCAGGCCCAGCCAGGGCAGGAATGTTTCGAGCAGGCTGCCGAGGTTGCCGGGCGTGTTGGGCACGTATTTGTGCCCGAGCATCAGCGCCGTGGCCAGTAGGGCCAGGCAGGCGGTCACGATCCCCCGGCGCCACTTTGTCACCGGATCAACATACCCGGACGTGTGGTGTTGTATGACGGCTGCCGGTGTCGGCTCGTTTTTGCCCGAAGTCGTGTTTGAGGCCGGTGTCGGACCTGTCGGGTAGGTTCGGCTCATGTCCGCTGATGTTTTGACCCGGCGTGAGCTCAACCGGGCGACCTTGGAGCGGCAGTTGTTGCTGCGCCGCTGGGGCATGCCGGTGTCCGAGGCGCTGGAGCGGGTGGTCGGCATGCAGGCGCAGGCGCCCAACCCGCCCTATTTCGGGCTGTGGGCGCGGCTGGAGGGGTTCCACCAGGATGATTTGATCAAGCTGGTGCAGCAGCGTGAGGCGGTGCGGGTGTCGCTGATGCGCGGGACCATCCACCTGGTGACCGCGGCCGACTGCCTGCTGCTGCGGCCGCTGGTGCAGGGCATGCACGAGCGGGGGTTCGCCTCGGGCTACCGCAAGTATTGCGCGGGGCTGGATGTGGCGGCGGTGGCCGCGGCCGGGCGGGAGCTGGTGGAGGCGGAGCCGATGACGTTCGCCGCGCTGGGTGAGCTGCTGGAGCAGCGGTTCCCGGGGCGTGATCGGCACATGCTGGGCACGGTGGTGCGCACCTGGTCGGCGCTGGTGCAGGTGCCGCCGCGTGGGTTGTGGGGGTTTTCCGGGCCGGCCGCGCACACGACGGCCGAGCGGTGGCTGGGCCGTCCACTTCGGACGGACGGGACGACGGCGGAGCTGATCCTGCGCTATCTGGCCGGGTTCGGGCCGGCCAGTGTGAAGGATGTGCAGGCGTGGTCCGGGGTGACCCGGCTCAAGGAGGCGATGGAGCAGTTGCGGCCGCGGCTGCGGGTGTTTCGCGACGAGCAGGGGGTGGAGTTGTTCGACCTGCCTGACGCGCCGCGGCCGTCGGGCGATGTGGCCGCGCCGGCCCGGTTCGTGGCCGAGTTCGAAAATATGCTTTTGTCCTATGCCGACCGGACGCGCATCATCAGTGAGGAGCACCGCCGGCGCATCTTCACGCCCAACGGTTTGATCCCGGCCACGTTTCTGGTCGACGGGTTCGTGGCCGGCACGTGGCGGCTGGAGCGGGCCAAAGACGCGTCGGTGCTGCAGGTCGCGCCGTTTGGCAAGCTGTCGCGGGCCGACCGGGCGGCGTTGCGGGCGGAGGGGGCGCGGCTGTTGGCTTTCGCCGCGCCCGAGACCGCCCACGAGGTGCGGTTCAGCGCCGCATAACGCTCAGTTCACAGGGCTCGGTTCAGTTCGCTCACAGGGCTCGGTTCAGTCCGCGGAGCCGGGCTTGCGGGGCTGGTGGAAGTGCAGCATGTTGCCGGCTGGGTCGCGGAAGGCGCAGTCCCGCACGCCATATGGCTGGTCGACCGGCTCCTGCAGCACCTCGGCGCCGGCGGCCTGGATGCGTTCGAAGGTGGCGTCGCAGTCGTCGGTGTGGAAGATGAGGCCGCGCAGCAGGCCTTTGGCCAGCAGCTCGGCCATGGTCTCGCGGTCGGCGGGCGAGGCGTTGGGGTCGGCCAGCGGCGGTTCGAGGACGATGTCCACGCCGGGCTGCTGCGGCGAGCCGACGGTCACCCAGCGCATCCCTTCGAAGGCGACGTCGTTGCGCACTTCCAGGCCCAGGATGTCACGGTAGAAGGCGAGCGCCTTGTCGTGGTCGTCGACGGCGATGAAGCACGCTGAGAGCTTGATGTCCATGGGTTTCACGCTACGGGCGGTGCCGCGGGTCTGGCTTCTCCGTTCCTGACCGGCCGCGTGTAGATCTTGGCGACGCAGGCGGGGATGGTGGCGCCCTCGTCGTGGCGGCGGGCCCGGTATGAGCTTGGGCTTTCGCCGACCAGCTCGGTGAACCGCGAGCTGAACGACCCCAGCGAGGTGCAGCCGACCGCGAAGCAGACCTCCGTCACGGACAGGTCACCGCGGCGCAGCAGCGCCTTGGCCCGTTCGATGCGGCGGGTCATCAGGTAGCTGTAGGGCGTTTCCCCGAAGGCGGCGCGGAAGCTGCGGGAGAAATGGCCGGCCGACATGAGCGCGACGCGGGCCAGGGCCGGGACGTCGAGCGGCGTGGCGTAGTCGCGGTCTATCAGGTCGCGGGCCCGGCGGAGCCGGACGAGGTCCTGCAACGTCGTCACGGCACCACCATCGCACACCACCATCGCACACACGGCGTCGCACACACGGCGTCGCACACACGGCGTCGCACACACGGCGTCGCACACACGGCGTCGCACACACGGCGTCGCACACACGGCGTCGCACACACGGCCCGGCCGGTGCTAGTAGCCGGGGAAGACCCGGCGCAGCAGGTCCAGGTCGGCCGTGCCGGTGGTGGTCACGCCGGGCGGGGTGTGCCGGGGTGCGAGGCGGCCGGCGACCAGGCGCAGCCAGGCCTCGGCGGGCAGGGTCAGCGTGCCGTCGGGGTCGTCGGGGCGGCGCAGGTCGACGCCGATCGGCGTGTCCAGGCGCAGGGTGAACACCGAGGCCGGCTCGGTGGTGGTGACCTCGATGACGGCGCGCCTGCCTTCGAGCAGGTCCGGTTTGCTGATCCAGCCGAGCAGGTCGGGGCCGCTGCCGTGCAGCAGGGCCCGCGTGCTGTCCGGGGCGAGGGCGGCGTGCGGGTCGGAGGCGGCGCGCACGTCCCACGTGTGCAGGGCCAGTTCGCTCAGGCGCATGCTCGCGGCTGCCGCCACGCCCACCGGTGCGGGCAGGAAGCCCATGTCGATGCGCAGGTCTTCCCGGGTGGCCGCGTCCAGCGACTCGTAGGCGGCGGTGAGGGCCTCGTTGGCCTGCAGGAATCCGTCGGCGTGCTGTCTGCCGGTCATGGCGTCCCAGCGGTCCCAGACGCTTTGATTGAAGTCGCGCCCGGGGTTGGGTTTGCCGTCGAGTGCCGCCTGCAGGGTGGCCAGGCCGATCTCGGCGCCGCTGCCCAGGTGGCTGAGCACCTGCGAGATGTCCCACTCGGCCGCGCCGGAGGGGCCGGCCAGGTCCTGGTCGCTGAGCGTGGACACGAGTGCGGCGAGGCTGTCGTGCCCGGCGCGCAGGGCGGCGATGATCGTTTCGGGGGTGCTCATGCGATCACCAACCGCCGCCGCGCGCGGACCATTCCCGTTTACGTGTGCAGCGAGCGGGCCAGCACGCAGACGTCGGGGTTGTCGGTGAACACGCCGTCGATGCCGGTGGCCAGGAACGCCTTGAGCTCGTCGAGGATGCGGCCGTAGCCGGCCGGGTCGGTGCCCACGCGCAGATCGGTGGGCAGGAACTGGTTTTCGGCCCGGAACGTCCACGGGTGCACGGCCAGGCCCGCGGCGTGGGCGTCGGCGACCAGGCTGGTGGGCGCGCCGAGGCTGCCGTCGGGTTTGCGGGGGATGATGCGGTCTTTGACCGGGCCCAGTCCGGCGCAGAAGCGCGACAGCTCACGCAGGCCGTCGGGGGTCACGTACCGGTCGTAGCTGACGGGGTCGCCGAACGGGGTGCCCGCGCCCGCGGCCAGGAACACCAGCGGTGCCCGCAGCCGGTGCCGGTCGTGCAGCTCGCGCAGGTTGGCCGCCTCGAACGACTGGACGTAGACGGGCGCGTTGCCCCGGTCCAGGCCGTGCCGGCGCAGCGCGGCCACCAGCGGTGTCTCCAGGGGCAGCCCGATGCCGCGGAAGTAGGTGGGGTGCTTGGTCTCCGGGTACACGCCGATCTCGCGGCGCAGTTCGCGGGAGAGCCGTTCGCGCAGCCGCAGCACCTCGTCCAGGGTCGGGACCTCGAACAGTCCGTTGTAGAGGGTGTTGCGCTGGCGTGCGGCCGGGATCCGTTCCACCGCGCGCAGCGTTTTGATCTCGGCGAGGGTGAAGTCCTCGGTGAACCAGCCGGTGACCTGGATGCCGTCGATGGTTTTGGTGGTGCGCCGGGAGGCGAACTCGGGCCGCGCCGCGACGTCGGTGGTGCCGGAGATCTCGTTTTCGTGCCGGGCGATCAGCACGTGGTCGCCGGTGGTCACCAGGTCGGGCTCGACGAAGTCGGCGCCCATGCGGGCGGCCAACTCGTAGGAGGCCAGGGTGTGTTCGGGGCGGTAGCCGGACGCGCCGCGATGCCCGATGATCAATGGCTGCCTGCGTCCGGTGGCCTGGTCGGAGGCCTGGGCTGTGCCGGGGGCCAGTGTGGTGGCGCCGGCCGCCAGCACGCCCAGGGCCAGGAGCTGCCGTCTGTCTGTCATGTGCGGCAGTACAGTGCACGCCGGGAAACGTCAGGCTGCGCCCAGATGGTCGGCGCGTGACGAGCGGCCCACCAGAGCCGGGCGTTTGCGCTCGATCCACCATTCGGCGAGCAGCAGGTGGACCACCCAGCTGCGCCGGATGCCGGCTTCCACGGCGGCCTTGACCAGCGCGTCCATGTCGCCGCCGAACTGGCTGTCGAGCAGCGGCGGCAGGCCGGCGGTGAGACCGACGATGAGGCCGACGGATCACAGCCGGTTGACCACGATGGGAGGTGGTCAGGGCGAAGCTGCGGGTCATCCATGTGCCCGCGATGGTCGAATCCGGGCGGTAGGCTCACTACCCTCATCTCATGGGGATTCTGGACACCGGCTACGACAGCAGCTCCGACAACCGCTTCGACAACCGCTCCGAGGACAGTTTCGAGGACAGTTTCGAGTTCGGGCTCAGGCTCGTGCTCGACGGGATCGAGCGGCGCATCGAAGGGCACCTGGCATGATCCGCCGCCTGGACCTGGGTTATTTCGTGCGCCCCGCCGACGAGGCCGGCGAGCCGCAGCCGCGCGTGGAAGCCGTGCTGGGCTACGTGATCCGCCGCCCCGAGGGCGTCATCGTGTTCGACACCGGCATCGGCGAGGCCGACCCGGGGACGGAGGCGCACTACCGCCCGCACCGCAGGCCGCTGCCGGAGGCCCTGTCCGCCGCCGGAGTGTCCACATCGGAGGTCAAGCTGGTGGCCAACTGCCACCTGCACTTCGACCACTGCGGCGGCAACGCGCACTTCCCGCAGACGCCCGTGCTGGTGCAGCGGCGCGAGCTGGAGGCCGCCCGCGGCGCCGACTACACGGTCCCGGAGCTGGTCGACTTTCCGGGCGTGGCCTACGAGGAGTTCGACGGCGAGGCCGAGATCATGTCCGGGGTGTGGCTGCTGCCCACGCCCGGGCACACCGCCGGGCACCAGTCGCTTGCCGTGCGCCAGGACGACGGCACGGTGATCCTGGCCGGGCAGGCGCACGACTTCTCGTCCCACTTCGCCTCGGCCGTGCTGGCCCGCAGGGCCGGCGTCGGCACGTATCCGGCGTGGCTGCACCGGATCCTCGAGTTTGATCCGCGGCGCGTATTGTTTGCCCACGACGCCTCTGTGTGGGAGCCGGCCTGAGCGAGGGATGCCATTGAAAATCGGGGTTCTGGGCGCGGCGCGGATCGCGCCCGCCGCGTTGATGCGCCCGGCGCGGCAGACCGACGGCGTGGCCGTGGCGGCGATCGCCGCACGGGATCGGCAGCGGGCGCAGGCGTTCGCGGGCAAGTGGGGCGTGCCCACGGTGCACGGGTCCTACGCGGACCTGATCGCCGACCCGCAGCTGGACGCGGTCTACATCCCGCTGCCCAACGGCCTGCACGCGCAGTGGATGCTGGCCGCGATCGAGGCGGGCAAGCACGTGCTGTGCGAGAAACCGTTCACCTCCAACGCCGCGCAGGCCCGCGAGGTCGCCGCATCCTTGGAAGGCACGGCAAAAGGCACGGCAAAAGGCACGGCAAAAGGCACGGTCGTGATGGAGGCGTTCCACTACCGCTACCATCCGCTGGCCCGGCGCATGGCCGACATCGTCCACAGTGGACAGCTGGGCGAGATCGAGCGGGTCGAGACGTGGATGTGTTTCCCGTTGCCCCGGTTCAACGACATCCGCTACAACTTCGCCCTGGCCGGCGGCGCGCTCATGGACGCCGGCTGCTACGCGGTGCACTGCCTGCGGCTGCTCACACCGGGCGGCGAGCCGGCGGTGACCGGGGCCAAAGCGCTGCCGCTGGGCCGCGACCCGCGGGTGGACCGGGCCATGACCGCCGACTTCGCCCTGCCGGGCGGCGGCACCGGGCGCATCCACACGTCCATGTGGTCCTCGACGCTGCTGCGCATCCGCGCGGCCGTGCGCGGCACCCGCGGCACGCTGGCGGTCACCAACTTCGCCGCGCCGCAATTCCCGTCGCGGTTCACGCTCACGATCGACGGCAAGGGCGGCCGGGAGCGATTCGACTCCACCCCGACCTATGTGCACCAGCTGCGGGCGTTCAAACGGGCCGTCGACGGGGACACGGCCGCCAACCTGACGCCGCCGGCGGACTCGGTGGCCACCATGGGGCTCATCGACGACATCTACACCGCGGCGGGCATGCCCCTGCGATGAGCGGGTCCTAGCCGGTGACGAGCCGCAGGTGGGTGGTCAGGCGGCCGGTGTCGTCGAGGATGTGGAAGGCGACCGCCGGCGGCTGCCCCAGATCGGTGGCGGTGCGCCAGTCCAGGGTGCCATCGACCTCCCAGGGCAGCAGCAGGGTGGACTTGACGCCCGGGGCGACCAGCAGCGGCCGCCCGGCAAACGTCGTGGCCGCGCCGGTGTGCGCGTGTCCACACAGGACGGCCGCGACCTGGGGATGCCGGGCGAGCACGGCCTCGAGCCGGTCGGCGCCGGACAGGCCGATCGCGTCGATCAGCGGCTGGTGCAGCCGGGCCGGCGGATGGTGCAAGGCCACGAAGACCGGCCGGTCCCGCAGACCGTCCAGAGTGGACTCCAGCCAGGTCAGCGTGCCGTCGGACAGGCGCCCGTCGTCGCGGCCGGGGATCACCGAATCACACGCCACGATCGCGAACCGGCCCAGGTCGTGCGCCTGATTCAAGGGCCATTCATAAGGTGTGTACCCGTCGTGGTTGCCCGGGCAGGTGACCACCGGGAACCGGTGCGAGACGAGCAGTTCGGCCGCCTGCGCCCGCTCCGCGGGCAGGCCGTTGTCGGTCAGGTCGCCGGTCACCAGGATCGCGTCGATGTCGCCGGGCAGGCGGTCGAGGTAGTGCATCACTTGGGCGGTGCGGGCGGCGCAGCGCCGGCCGCCGTCCAGGTGCGTGTCGCTCAGGTGGGCGAGCACGATCATTTGGCGTCCACTGTGGGTTCGTGTTCCACGGGGAAGTTCACCGAGTTGGCGATGAAACACTTTTCGTGTGCCTGGGCGTGCAACTCGTACCCCCGAGAAACCATGGACGGATCCGCCACGGTGATCCGGGGCCGCAGGACGACCCGCACGAACCTGTCCTCGTCCATCCGGCCGTATGCGGTGTCGTGATAGGACGTCACGACGACCCCGGCGTCCGCGCACAGGTGCAGATACCACAGCATGTGGCACTGCGACAGCGCGGCGACCAGGAGCTGCTCGGGATTCCAGCGCCCCCGGTCGCCGCGGAATGCCGGGTCAGAGGAGGCGGGTATCGCGGGTGCGCCCGCCGCCATGACCAGATGGTCGCGCGAATAGGAACGGTATTCAGTTGTCCCGGGGCCGAGATTGCCGGTCCAGGACACCTCGACCTCGTACTCGTGTCCGGCCATGGACTCGAGCCTGCCACAGCCACCACACGGCGAGGAAGCCGACACCTGTGGCCGCCATCAACGCACCGGTCACGGCGATGCCGCCGCTGCTGGCGCCGGTGAGTGGCAGTTCCTCACCCTTAACCGGATTTTGCGGGTGGTGAACCGGTATCTGCTGGGTGTGGCTCGGTTCCGGATTGTGGATCGGCGTCCACTTCGGCGTGGGCGTCCACTTCGGCGCCGGTGACCACTTCGGCTTCGACGACCAGCTCGGCGCCGGCGAATGGTCCGACGGCGGTGTGGCCGACCACTTCGGTGACGGTGTCATCGGCGCATACGGCTTGTGCGAGACCGGCGGCGCGGGACTCTTGCTTTCGTGTCCGTACCCGCCCCCGTAACCAGCGGGCTCATGCCCGGGTTCAGCGTTGGCGATGGCTGGGACAGTCGCCAGTCCGCCGATCATCACGGCGGCCAGCGTGACCAGGTACTTTAACCTCATATTCGGACATAACCGCCCCGGATGGCAAGAGGATGCGCAGGCCGCGACATAATGCAAAGCCATGGAGCAGCAGCGCACACAAGCCGTGCCGGCCGACGATACGACCCGCCCGTGCGCGCACTGCGGCAAACCCGTGCCGCAGCGGGCGGCGGCGGGACGCCCGTTTCGCTACTGCCGCGACAACGACGGTGCCTGCCACGCGGCCGCGCGCAACAGCCGCCTGCGGCACCGCAACTCCCCCGGCCTGGCCGGTCAGGTGGCCCGGGCGTATGAGATTGTCGAGCGGCTCGAGCAGGTGGCGGGCGACCTCAACGACGCGCTGGCCGCCGAGCTGTCGCCGGCTGGGGTGGAAAGCCAGCTGGCGTCGGTGCGGGCCGAGGCGGCCACGGCCGTGCAGGCGGCCCTGGTGGAGCGGGACGCGGCGGTGTCCGAACGCGACAGAGCGCTGTCCGAACGGGACACTGCGGCCTCGGCGCGCGATGCGGCCCATGCCGAACGGGACGCCGCTTTCGCCGCCCGCGATGCGGCGAATGTGGAGCGGGATGAGGCCTACGGGCAGCGCGACGAGGCGCGCGCCGACACCGACCGGGCGGCCCAGGTGGCCCGTTCCGCCGTGGAGGCCGCCGAGGCGGCCCGCAGCGACGCGGCCGCCACAGTGCAAGCGGCGCAACGAGACGCCGCCGCCGCGATCGAAGCCACGCAACGAGACGCCGCCGCCGCGATCGAAGCCACGCAGCGGGAGGCCGCCGCCAGGGTCGAGGCCGCACAGCGGGAGGCGACGGCCGCGGCCGAAGCAGCGCACCGGGCCGCGACGGCCACCATCGAGACGGCCAGGCGGGAGGCAGCCACGGCCATCGACGCGGTGCGCCGCGACGCCGACGAGCGGGTCGAGGCCACGGCACGGCGGGCCGACGAACGTGTCACCGTCGCGGCGGCCGAAACCGCCGCCGCCCGGGCAGAGGTTGCGGCCGCCCGGTCACAGCGGGACGCGGCCCTGTCCGAACGCGACAATGCCGTGGCGGCACGGGAGGCGGCCACGGCGGAGGCCGTGACGCTGCGCCGGCGGGTGGACGAGCTGACCGTCCAGGTCGGACAGTTGGCCGGCACCCTCAACGCGCTGACCGCGCAGCTCACGCGCCGCGATGAGGTGGCCCAGGCGGCCGCTGCGCCGACGGCCCGCGATGAGGTGACGCCTGCGACCGCCGGCGTCAGCGCGCCGCGATGAGATGGAACAGGCGCGCCGTGAGGACGTAGGGCATCCGGTCGGATAGCGCGATCTCCAGGCGCTCCAGCTCGGCGAAGAACGTGGCGTCGTATTTGCGCTGATCGTCGGGAATGTAGTCGCACACCGAGCGGATGCCGTAGTGGCCGAGCACACCCACGCCCAGGCGGCGCAGGATCGCGCTGACCTCCTCGGCGGTGCGCGGGAACACCGGCGTGCCGAACGTCTTGGCGAAGTGGCGCGACGCGTCGAGCGACTCGTAGGCGCCGGTCAGGTCCATCTCGCGCACGGCCATGCGCATCGGCTCGGAGTGGGCGTTGGCCGCAAGCACCGACAACAGGCCCCCCGGGCGCAGCGGCTCGAGCACCGTGACCAGGGTGGACTCCACATCGGACACGTATTGCAGCAGGTTGTGGCACAGCACCAGGTCGTAGGAGCCCGGCTCGACGACGTCGCCGAGTTTGGCCACGTCGGACTCGACGCAGGTGATCCGGTGCCCGACGCCGGTGCTGTCGGCCAGGGTGCGGGCCGAGGCCAGCATCTCCGGCGAATAGTCCACGACGGTGACCTCGTGCCCGTCGGCGGCCAGGCGCACCGCTTCGACGCCGTTGCCGCCGGCCGCGTCGAGCACGCGCAACGGGCGCCCGTCGAGGTGGCGGCCCAGGTTGTGCTCGGCCAGCGTGTAGCGCAGCCTGCCCCAGGGCGCGTCCTGCCATTGGCGCCAGGCGGCCAGGGCGGCGCCGAAGATGTCAGAGGCCGGTTCAGCCATGACCTCGACCCTAACCGTGCAACTGTCCACCCCGATAGTGCCTGCGGCAAAGCACCTGATAGCGGACGTCGTCGTCCGTGTCCGCCGTGAGGTTTGCCGGAGGGTTGGCCGCGGTGTCGCCGACCACGATCTGCTCGCCCTCGCGGGCGACGGCTCCGTCCACGATCCGGGCGTTGAGCCGGCCGGGACGGCCGCACCAGCACAGCACCTCGACCTGCAGCCGGTAGGTGTGGTCGGCCAGCTCGAACAGCCGTTTGGACGCCGGGAACAGCTCGGAACGGAAGTCGCTGGCCAGGCCGAAGGCGTAGACGTCCACTCCGGACTCGTCGACCAGGTCGGCGAGCTGTTCGATCTGGGCGACCGTGTAGAAACACGCCTCGTCGCAGATCAGGTAGTCGATGCGGGCCGGCTGGGCACGCACCAGCTCGAGCAGGTCCAGGTCGGGCCACGCCTCGATCGCCTTGGCGGCCAGCCCGATGCGGGTGCTGACCTGCGGCTGGCCGGAGCGGTCCAGCCGGGTCAGCACGAGCCCGTTGCGGCCCTGGCGGGCATGGTTGTGGTCCATCTGCAGGGCCAGGGTGGACTTGCCGCAGTCCATCGGGCCCCAGAAAAACTTCAAAGACGCTGCTCCCGACACGAGTCGGGAGCCTATTACAACCGCGCCGGTGGATTGTTTCCGGGCGCTTTCCAAACGCTCGGCCGCGACGACGCCTTCATCGCCGCGGCCGGCCGGGCCTTGCCACAGCCGCGTTACAGCCGCGCGGGCGGATTGTTGCCGGCCGCGATGATGCCGCGGCGGATGGGCACCGCCAGCAGCAGGAAGAAGCCGATGACGAACGGGATGAGCACCGAGACGATGCCGACGCGGTAGCTGCCGGTGAACTGGAACACGGCCGTGAACAGCAGCGGGCCGATCCAGCTGGTGCCCTTGTCGGAGATCTCGTAGAAGCCGAAGTATTCGGCCTCCTTGCCCCTGGGGATCAGCTGGCTGAACAGCGACCGGGACAGGGCCTGGCTGCCGCCGAGCACGAGCCCGACCGTCGCGCCCAGCGCCATGAACGGCCCCGGCGCCCCCTCCGGCAGGCTGAACGCCGCGCCGACGATGCCGGTCCACAGCACCAGGCTGATCAGCACGGACTTCTTCGCGCCGATGCGCTGGGCCAGGGCGCCCATGCCCAGCGCGCCGCCGAAGGCAAGGAACTGGATGATCAGGATCGTGATGATGAGCGTGTCCTGGGTCAGCTTGAGCGCCTCGGTGCCGTAGATGCTCGACACGTTGATCACGGTCTGGATGGCGTCGTTGTAGACCAGGTAGGCGCCGAGGAAGAACAGCGTGACCGGGAACGCGCGGATGCCCTTGAGGGTGTGGCCCAGCTGTTTGAACCCGTCGGTGAGCACGTTGCCGCGGGCCACGCCCTCAAGCGGCGGCCGGTCGCGCAGCCGCATGAGCGGGAACAGGGTGAACAGGCCCCACCAGACGCCGGCCGAGGCCATGGACAGCCGCACCACCAGGCCGGTGCCCAGCGAGTCCTCCAGCAGCTGCAGGGCGGCCAGGTTGAGCACGAGCAGCAGACCGCCGCCCAGGTAGCCGAACGCCCACCCGTAGCTGGACACCTTGTCGCGCTGGTCCTCGGGGCACAGCTGCGGCAGGAACGACTGGTACACCACGATGCTGGCGGCGAACGCGACGGTGGCGATGATGGTCAGGGCCGCGCCCAGCCACAGGCGCCCGCCTTCGACGAAGAAGAATCCGCACGTGGCGCCCGCCCCGATGTAGGCGAAGATGGCCAGCAGGCGCCGCTTGTGCGCCGACCGGTCGGCGATCGCGCCGATGACCGGCAGGATCAGCACGTTGATGCCGACCGCGACGCTCAGGATGAGGGTGTAGAACCCGCCGGCCTTGAAGTCCATGCCCATGAGCGTGAACAGCGTGGCGGCCTGGCACTCGTCGGTGTTGTCAGGGCATCCGGCCGCGGTGCGGGCGATGGCCGACAGGTAGGGGCCCAAGAATACCGCCACGATGGTGGCGGAGAAGGCGGAGTTGGCCCAGTCGTAGAAATACCAGCCGACTCGCTCGCGTTTGGTGCTTTCCCCATAGGCGGGGGCGTCGCCGGGAGGAGGTGTGTCTTGCGCGGTGACCGTCATTTCCACAACCCTCGATCGGTGAAAACTTCCTTCAGAATGTCGATGCGATCGGTCATGATGCCATCTACACCGAGATCAAGTAACCCCGCCATTTCGTCAGGATCGTCCACCGTCCACACATGAATCTGGACGCCCAGGCGGTGGGCCAGGGCGATGAAGCGCCGGTCGACCACGCGCAGGCGGCCGTGGCGGACCGGAACCTGGGCTGCCACGACGGAGGCGGCGAGCCCGATTTTGACGCCGACGCGGGAGGCGGCCCACAGGCGGGCGATTTCGCGCTGGCCCATCGAGGTGGCGATTTTATTTGCGGTCAAAGCGCGCAGGCGGCGTAGCCGAGCGTCCGAAAAGGACGCCAGCAGGACGCGATCCTGTGCCGCGGCGGCCTTGACGGCCTCGACTGTGGGCGTCACCGCCGCGTCGGATTTGACGTCGATGTTGAATTTCACGTCCGGCCACGCCTCGAGGACGTCGGCGAGGCGAGGGACCGCACCGCCGGACACGCCACCGGACACCGGCGTCCGCAAGAGGTCGTCATAGGACAGTGCGGGGTCGGGCGGATCGTGAATGAGCACCGGCACCCCGTCGGCCGTCGCGTGCACGTCGGTCTCCACAAAGCGATAACCAGCGGCGATGGCGCGGGCGAAGGCCTCGGCGGTGTTTTCGTCGCCGTCGGCCGCGCCGCCGCGATGCGCGAAAGCGATGGGCGGATCCTCCAGGTAAGGCATGGGGAAGAATTGCATATTGGAATTTGAGTGGGTGATCGGCTCGCCAACATCCCGTAACATCCTGCAGAATGTCGCCGGACGATTACGTCGAGATTAGTCGATCTCTGTGGAGGTGGCATTGGCGGCCGAACCCACCAACGAATGGGTGCGAAGGCTCTCCCCCATGGAGAAAGCGCTGCTGGAGCGGTTAGCCTCCGGCAGCACCATCTCCGCGGCCGCGACCGCTGAGTTCCTGTCCCTGCGCACGGCCAACCGGCGGATCGCCGATTTGCGCCGCCGGGCGGGTGTGAGCACGACGCGGGAGCTAGTGGGCATCTACCGCTCGCAGCGGGACAGGTGAAGTCTCGACCGGCCGAGTCCGGTCGAGCTGACGCCAGCCAGGGAAGATCAGCGGGCGCAGGGTAACGATCAGGTACGCGGCGCCGAAGGCCAGCAGCGCCGCGCCTACCCCGAGGCCCTGCGCGGCGACGCCGCCGAGCAGGGCGCCCAGCGCGACCGGCTGGCCGCTGTGTGCCGCTGTGTGCCGCCCACACCGGGATGAGCACCGACAGGTTGGCGGTGTCGAACATGTCGGTGGCGAAAACACCGCGATCATCGCGGCGAGCAGCCGGTCGCGGCGCAGGAAGGCCAGCGCGCCGCGGTGGGCCGTCAGGTAGGGCTCGGGCCCGCCGCAATCACCAGCGGTGAATCAGTGATGATCCGCGTCGATCGGTGTGGGGGTTCATCAGTCGCCGAGCACGCCGGGCGGGGTCTCGCTGTCGTCTTCGGCCCAGTCCATGTTGTCGGCGGAACGCCACGCCCCCGCGTCGGCCGACATGGGTATCGCCGACGGCATCGCGGCGCCCGGCCCCATGCCCATCGGCGTCATCGGCGCGCCGGCCGCACCTGGCGCCGCTGCCGCGGGGCCGGCCGGGCTCGCGGCGCCGGGGCGGGCCGCCGCTGCCGCGGGATCGTCGGCGATCCCGGCGTGGCCGACGGTGTGGCCGATCGCGTAGCCGGGCGTGTGCCGCAGGGTCTCGACCCGGACGGGAGACGCCCCGGCCGTGGCGGTGCCGGAGACGGCGGCCGTGTCTGCCGCCCGCATCGCGGGCACGATCCCGTCGGCGGCGGCCAGTCTGGTGCCGCCCGAGCGGGGGTCGTCCAGCACGGAGGCGCCCGCCGAGACGGTCGCGTCGGCCGCGGGCAGATCCAGCGGCGCGTCGGGCAGGGCCACCGGCCAGTTGCCGTGGTCGGCCACGCCGTAGTCGGCGGCCAGCGCGGCCACCACCTGGACCATGCGCTCATGCGCGCCGGCCTGCGCGTCGGCCGGCAGCACCCGGCCCAGCGACGAGCCGAGCACGCCGTCGGAGTTGAGCGGGGCCTCCCGGCGGAAGACCAGATCCGGTGTCTCGGCCCGCTGCTGTGCCTCGCGCAGCGCGTGCGACATGGCGGTCAGCCCGCCGCGGATGGCGGCCGACTCGTCGGCGAGCGTCTGCGCGTAGCGGGCCACCAGGTCGAGGCGGTAATGGAACTCGCGGCTGCCGCGGCCGGTCCAGTCCGGCTGCAGCCGGTCCAGATCGCGGCGCAGCCCGGCGGCCAGCGTGGCGAGGGTGTCGGCGACGGACGCCCACGTGTCGGCGACCTTGGCCACTTGCGCCGAGGAGCCGTTGCGCAGCATGCGATACAGCTCCGGGTGGGTCAGGCGCCGGTATCGCTCGTAGTATTCATCCACCATGGCGCTGCCCGTCTTGTCCGTGCTGCCCTTGGTGGTGTCCTTGTTGTCCCTCATGTCCACGTTGGAGCTCCTCGGCGAGCGGGCGCAAGGCTTGGGAGATGTCCGCGGTGTTGAGCGCCTCCACGGTCGCATATCGGGTGGCGATGGCCGTGGTGGCGGCCTGGGCGGCGGCCAGCGCGCCGATGAGCCGCTGCAGCCGGGCCTTGGCCTGATCGCGCAGCAGTTGGTGCCGGGTGCCGGTGCGGTGCGCGTCTTCGAACCCGCCCAGCGCCGGCGCCGCGCCGGACTGCTCGATGCGCAGCAGCGCGGCGTAGGCCTCCTCGAGGCGCGCCTGCAGCGTCTTCTGGAAATCGCCCAGTGACAGGGGATCGACGACCAGGTCCGGCGGGGGTGTCATGCCCCGCATTCTAATCGATGCGGCTCACTTTACGGCTAGAGTGAGCCGCAGCACGGCACTTTATGGCAGCCCGGCGGCCCTGGCAGCTTATGGTGCGGGTCTGGCCGATGCCACCGATGCCACCGGCGGCGCGGCCGGCGCGGGCGCAAACCGGGTGGCCACATCGGGATCCAGGGCCGGCGCCGTCGGTACCAGAGCCAAAATGGAAGCCGGCACCGCAGTCGGCCGCACCCCGCCGAAACCCAGAGCGTCGAGCACCTTGTCGGCCTTGTCCCGCGGGATCGGATACTTGAGACCCTGATCGGTGATCAGGTACAGGCTGCCCGCCACGGTCTCCTGCAGCGAGCTGACCAGCGCCGCCCGCCCGCCGGGCACCGACACCCGGTCGGCGGTGACCACGCCGTCGCTGCCCTGCCGCCCCGGCAGCACCTGATCCGGCGCCAGGGACAGCGTGTCGTCGGGCCGGGCGTACAGCTCGACGCCGATCTGCGGCGCCGCCCGCTCGCCCGCGCCGCGGTATCCGGCGCAGGCCATGCCCACCGGCTGCCCGGCCGGGTGCAGCGGGGGAACGCTCACCGGGAACCCGGCCGGCTCCAGCTTGGTCGGCGACAACGCCTGCCCGGCCTCGGCCGCGGAGATCTCGGTCGCCCGGCCACCGGCGGCCAGCAGCAGCCGGCTCATCACATCACCGATCGGCGACAGGCCACTGGACAGCAGCACATAGTGCTGGCCGCCGGCGCGGTACAACTGGCCAACGGTGCCGGCGCGGCCGGCGACCTGGCGCCCGGCCTGGCGTCCCGCGTCGGGCACCGCCGGCGGGGCCAGATCCGGGCCGGCCGGGATCGCGTTGAGCAGCGCCTCCCCCACGGTCACCGGCTGCACCGCCGCCCACTCGAGCGCGGCCAGGGTGGCGTTGCCGCGAACCCGCAGCCGCTGGTCCTTCCAGATCAGGAACAGCCCGTCGGCCGTGCCCGCCGCCGCGCCCGTGGTCACCAGCAGCCCGCGTTCCCCCAGCGCCGCGCCGCCCGGCGGCACCTGCCCGACGACCACGTGCGTGGCCACGTCCACGGAGGCCGCCGACCGGCGGGCGCTGCACACCCCCCACGGCAACCCGAGCAGCGCCTTGCGGTCCGGCAGGGTGTCGGGCGCGCCGGCGATCCCGACCGGCCGGCCCCGCGGGATGTCCAGAAGCGACCGCGACGACATGCTGCGCGTCGTCGGGTTGGCCTGACCGAGGATGAGCCGCGCCGACGTGTAGTTGAGCACCGGGTGCAGCTGTCCTTGCAGATACAGGAATTTCGAGCCGGTCTCACGCTCGATGAGCAGGGTCTGCTCCGCGGGCCGGCGCCCGCCCGGGTTGAGCAGGCCGTAGACGGCCACCGCGGCGAACACGATCGCCGCGACCATGATGCTGCCGAACACCGCCAGCGCCAGGCGCCGCATGGGCAGGTCGGGCGTTTCCGGCTCACCGGCCAGCAGCGCCGACACGATGCGCCGGGTCACGAATCGATGCGCCTGAACCTGTTCGCGCCTAGTGGGCATGTGGGTAATCGTAAATGGACGGCGTAGGATCTCGTCTATGCCCGAGCTGATCGCCGGTGGCCGGACGACCGGTCGGTTCGGCACCGTCCAATTGGTGGCCATCGAGCTGGCCGCGCTGGCCGGGATCGCCGCGGCATCGGCCGCGTTCGCCGCACCACGGGCGGCGGCCGGGCTGGCCGCGTTCGCCGCGGTGGTGGCCGTGTTCGCGCTGAGCCGTTCCGGCGGGCGGTGGGCCTACGAGTCGATGGCGGCGCGGCTGCACCACCGGTTGCGCTTCCCGCCGCAGGCGGGCGGATTGGCCACGCTGGCCACGGATCTGAGCTTCACCACGATCACCGACCGGGGCACGGCCATCGGGGTGGGCCGCGACGAGCTGGGCTGGTTCGCCGCCGTGGCGATCACCGCGCCGTCGGGCAAAGTGGTGCTGCGGCTGGACTGGCTGACCCGGCTGCTGTCCGACTTCACCGTGCCGGTCAGCACACTGCACCTGGTGACCAGGCAGGTGCCGCTGGCCGGGCCGCTGGACGCCCGCACCGACTGCGCCATGTCCTACCGCGAGCTGCTGGGCGCCACACAGGTTCCGGCCAACCGGGAGATCTGGCTGGCGGTGCGGCTGGCGCCCGCCGACGCGGCGGCCGCCTCGGCCGGGCGTGGCGGCGGGGTCGAGGGGGTGCACCGGGCGCTGGCCGCGGCCGTGGCACGCATCGGCACCGCCCTGACCGCGGCCGAGGTCAACTATGCGGTGCTCGACGCGGTCGGGCTGCAACGCATCCTGGCCATCGCGTGCGGGCTGCTGCGCCCGGCGCCGGTGGCCGAGCGGTGGGCCGGCTGGCACGCCGTGGGTTTCGTGCACGTGGGGTTCGCGGTGCGGTCGTGGCCGGCCGACCCGCCCGCCGGGCTGCTGGCCGAGCTGGCGCAGGTGCCCGCAGCGGCGACCGCGCACACCGCGATCGTGTTGCAGCCCAGGCAGGGCACGGCCGGTGGCCGGCCCGTCATGCGGACGCTGCTGCGGGTCACGGCGCCGCCGGAGCTGATCGGCGAGTGTGTGCGGCAGGCGCTGGCCAACGCGCGCCGGCTGCGGGTGCGGCTGGTCCGGCTCGACGGCGAGCACGCCGCGGCGGTGTGGGCCACGGCGCCGACCGGTGCGGTGAAAGGACTTACCCCATGGTGAAGACGGTTGCCCCCGGGCATCAGATGAGCACGACGCTGGGCGGGCTGGTGGCCGAGGCCGGGCAGACCGGACTGGTGCTCGGCCGTGACCGCTTCGGCGCGCCGGTGCAGGTGCGGCTGTTCCGGCCGGCGCCCACGGTGGTCACGTTCATCGGCGACTGGTGGGCCGCGCGGGTCATGGTGTTCCGTTGCCTGGGCCTGGGCGCGCTGGTCGCGGTGCGGGCCGACGGGCGCGGCCTGGCCACGCCTCCACAGTGGACATACCTGGACGGGCTGGCCGGCGGCGCGGGCACCCGGGTGTGGCCCATGCCCGACGATCCGATGGTGTGGCGGCCGACCGAGGTCACCCGGCTGCTGCTGCACCTTTACGACGTCGGCCCGGCCGGGCCGAC
>JBIOYB010000401.1:0-3240 GCA_044869915.1 Allorhizocola sp. | reverse complement strand
GTGCTGAGGACCGGCCGGCGTTGATGGCGAGGTAGACGGCCACCGCCGCTGCCATGCCGCCGATGCCAGAGAGCAGGGGCAGCGTCGCCCGCCTTCGCTGGCGGAGCTCACCAATGTCGAACTCTCGGCGGCACTCCAGGCCGACGACGAAGAAGAAGAAGGTCATCAGCCCGTTGTTGATCCAACCGGTTAGGTCCTGCGAGATGCGCGCATCCCCGAGTTGCAGCGACAGCTCGGTCGACCACACGTTGTCGTAGGAGCCCGGGTCAACGTTTGCCCAGACCAGAGCGACTAGGGTCGCGAACAGCAGCGCTGTAGCGCTGCCGGTCTCCGTGCGGAGGTATCTGCGCAGCGGTGTCTCGCGCACCCACGTCCACGGCGTGCGCTGCGCGAACGGCCTAGGTTGTGTATCTGTCATCGCGACCTCGCCATGTCCACGCGGTGAAATCTCGCCCGCTGTCGCGCTCCGGCAGTTCCCCGCTCTGCGGCGTCCCCGTCCTAAGGGCACTCCGCAAAATAACATGGTTGTAGTTTGCCTACCAAGATTGGGTCGGCCGGGGGTGCACGGTGTAGTTCCAGTCCCCGTGGAACTCGTGGGCCGTGACCGGCACAGCGGCCAACTCGGCCTTGGTCACCGTGACGCCCAGCGGGTAGGAGGCGCTGTCGCGGTGGGCCTGGACCTTCAAGCCCTTCGTGTTGGTCGTGGCGCCGATCAGGTTGACGACGACCTCGTGGCTGGTCAGCGGGCGACCCCGCCAGTTCATGGTGATGGCCGAGAAGAGTCGATGCTCAATCTTGTTCCACTTCGACGTGCCGGGCGGGAAGTGGCAGACCGTGATGGCCAGGTTGGTGCGGGCGGCGAGCCGACCGAGTTCGAGTTTCCACAGGCGGCCCCGGTAGCTGTTGGACCCTCCGCCGTCGGCGGTGATGAGCAGCCGGGTCGCCGTCGGGTAGGCGCGGGAGCCGACCATGTCCCACCACCGGCCGATGGTCGCCACCGCGAACGCGGCCGTGTCGTGGTCGTCGCCGACCACGACGAAGCCCTCGTTGGCCCCGATGTCGTAGACCCCGTACGGGATCGCCTTGCCGATCTGCGGGTCGGGGAAGTCGTGCACGTCGACCCGCTCGGGGGCGCCCTTGGGCTGGTATTCCCTGCCGCGGTTGGCCTTCTGGCCGACCAGCTCCTTCTTCTTCGAATCCACGGAGACCACTGGGTTGCCGCCGCGCAGGTGGTCGGCCACCCGCTCGGTCAGGTAGACGAACTGGGCGTCCCGGTCCTCGTGTTGGGCGCCCTCCAGTTGCTTGGCGGTGGCCTGCAGCGAGTAGTCCATGCTCCGCAGCAGCCGCCCGACGGTGTCCGGACTCACCCGGTGCCCGGCCGCCACCAGCGCGTCCGCGAGATTCGACGTCGACTTCGACGTCCAACGCAACGGACACATCGGGTCCCCCCGGCTGGTCGGCTCGACCAGAGCGTCAAGCCGCCCCAGCAGCTGCGCGTCCGTGTCGACCAGTCGCTTGCGCCCCGCACCCGGTCGGCGGATCGGCGTCCCCGGGGCCACCCCGGCGTCGACCTCGGCGATCGCTTTGCCGACGGTGGTGCGGCTCATCTGCGCCGCTCGGGCCACCACGGCGATCCCACCTCGGCCCAAGGCTCGGGCCTGCGCGCCGGCCAACACCCGGCGCTGACGTTCGTCCAACACAGGCAGCACCGAGGCGAACATCCGGCCCAGCTCCGCCTCGCTGACCTCCACCCCACAAGGCTATCCACGCCGAGCACGAACGACCATATTATTTTGCGGCGCGCCCTAAGTCCTCCAGCAGGATGGCGTCGGTGGAGAATGCGAGCGTCTGCGGTTGGCGCCTGAAGGTGCCCGCTCCGGACGACCCGCGATAGCGTCGGGGGTCGACGTTCAGACTCCTGCTCCCCTCCGGGCGAAGCGGGAGCGCCGGAGCGCTCCCGCTCTCATCTGGTGCATCAAAGGCGCAGTCCGGCGCTGGCCGACATCATCGGCGCGCCACGGCCGCGCACGGCGGCGATGATCTCCTCGGGGTCGATCCCCTGCAAAGTAAATGCTGGTGGTACCGAGGTGGGCATGCCCCAATTGCCGCTGGATGATGTTGAGTGGCACGCCCTCGCGGGCGAGCTCGAGCGCGTGCGCGTGGCGCAGCTGGTGCGGCGCGAACCGACGCCGGACGCCCGCCAGTGCGGCGAGGCGGCGGAGCTCGGAGCGAACCGCGGCGCTCGACCACGGTCGTCCGCGGGTGGGGCCGTCGATGATGCAGAACAGCGGCCCGGCGGGCAGCTCGGTGCGTGCGCTGAGCCACGGGCGGAGCTGCTCCCAGCCCACTCGTCCATGCCGATCTCGCGGCGCTTGCCGCCCTTGCCGTTGCGCACGAGCAGCGACCGGCGGCGCGGGTCGATGTCGTGCTCGGCGAGCATGAGCGCTTCGTGGATGCGCAGGCCGCCACGCCAGAGCACGACGATCATCGCGCGCAACCGCCACCCGTGACGGTCCTCGCCCGTGTGTCGCATGACGGCGACGATCTCCTCGACGGTCGGCGGGTCCGCTGGGTAGCGGATGCCCTTGTTGCGCGGCGCCCGGCCGGCGTGGTAGCCGGGCAGGGTCGCCGGCGAACGACGTCGGCCGGCGGAATCGAGCACTACGGGTACGGTCATGGGTCCTCCTCCCATGAGACAGCGGATAGATCCGTTCCTCGACTACCAGCCCGGCCAGTCCGCCCCGGAGGGTCGGGGCGTACGTCGGTCGCAGACTGAGACTGCCGTTTCACTCGGGAGAGCTGTCGCCGGCACAGGCGCGCGGGGACACCACGAGACGCCCGGGTCTCGTCCTCAGCGGGCGCCTGCTCAGCGTTCGCGACGACGACTGCTTGTCCCATAAGGCGAGCGCCTGGTCGGCGGGGCGGATGCTCTACGGCGTCTCCCGCAAGGGGATCGGCCAGCGGCACGTCACGCAAGCGCCGGGCTATACGGGGCGCCGGGCGGTCGAGACTAGCCGCAGATCTTACTGCGTCGCGAGCGCACCAGATCGCAGCGGCTCGCAGAGGATGAATGAAGAGATCGAGTTCGACGACGTTGCGCGCCCGATTGCCTACTAGGCGTCGCCCGCCAGCTTCGTCAGGAAGGACGGCATGCGGCCAGCACCGAAGTCGAAGAACCGCGCCCATACCGGCTCGATGGAGATACGTGCCATCTGGTCGTACATCGACCTGACCTGGCGC
>JBIOYB010000400.1:0-12619 GCA_044869915.1 Allorhizocola sp. | reverse complement strand
TTCGGCGATGGCTTTGTCGAGGAGATCGGCGTCGATGCGTGGGCCGTCGCAGGCGTTGGTTCCGTACCGTGCGCGGGTGAAGCAGGTGTAGTAGCGGTAGCGGCGCAGCTTGCCGGTGGCTGATGTGCCGACGTATTTGCAGCCGCACTTGGGGCAGGTGATCCGGCCGGTGAGGTCGTAGTCGGAGTTGGAGGCGGCGCGCTGGGAGTGGGCTTCTCCGCGGGCGTCGAGGATGCCCTGGCATTGGGCGAACAGGTCTTCGCCGACCAGCGGCGGGTGGGCGTTGGTGACGGTGATATCTCGGAAGACGACCTCGCCGCGATAGAGCCGGTTGCTCAGCATGCGCCCGATGGCGTGGCCGGACCAGTGCTTGCCGGATCGTGTGCGTTTGCCGTGGGCGTTGAGCTGGGCGGCGATGGCTCTGGTTCCCATCCGGGTGGTGGCGTACAGGGTGAAGATCTCTTTGACGACGTGTTGCTCGTCGGGGTGCGGGGTGAGCTTGCGGCTGTCGGGGTCGACGAGGTAGCCGTAGGGGCGGGGGCCGTGGGTCCATTCGCCTTTGGCTGCTTTTCGTTCCATGCCGCCTACGACGCGGTCGATGATGACTTCGCGTTCGAATTCGGCGAATGCGCCGAGCATTTGCACGAACAGTCGCCCGGCGGCGCTGGTGGTGTCGAAGGGTTCGGTGGCCGAACGGAAGTGCACTCCGGCGTTGTCGAGCTCGTCCATGAGTGTGGCCAGGTCGCGGATGCGGCGGGAGAACCGGTCGAGCCGGTAGACCAGGAGCAGGTCGTAGCGGCCCGCTCGGGCTGCCGTGAGCGCCTTGGTGAGTCCGGGGCGGTCGAGGGTGGCGCCGGAGGCGTCGTCGGTGAAGCTGGCCGTGATCTGCCAGCCGGGTTGGGAGTCGACGTAGGCGGACAGTTTCTGGGTTTGGGCTTCGATGGTGTAGGGCTGGTGCTCGTCATCGGTGGAGCGGCGGGTGTAGATCGCCACCCGCAGCACCGTCTCCGGGGTGATCGCCTCCCGTCTACGTGCTGCCGGTTTTCGTTGTCGTGCCATGCGCTGATGCTCCTTTCGGGATGTAGGCGTTGCGGCCGAAGATGGTTCGGCCGCAACAGAAATGGGTTAGGTGTGCTCGTCGTGTTCTGGGGGATGAAGCGTCCACCAGGACGAGATCAGCACCGCCCATGCCTGGACCGCGTTTCGATACTCTTCCGCGGTCATGGGCACCATCTTGGGCGGGCCGATGGTCCAGTGCGGACCTTTGGTGTCGGGGCCGGTGGTCTTGCGCGGCCCGGTGGCGGATGTGGTGACGGTCGAACGCTCGTGTCGGCCGTGCCGGTCACGCCGGGCACGGCGTGTGGACTCGGTGTTCGCCTCACCACGGGGATGGCCAGCCTCGTCGGCTGGATGGTCGTGGGGCATAAGCGTCCTTCGAGTCGCGGCTGACGATCTTTCTCGCGGTGGGCGTTCACCGGGTAACCTCCTTTCTGTTGTGGCCCAACAGGTTTAACGCTGACCGGACGGCCCGGCCAGACGACTAGGGGGAACCCCTGGGTGGATCTCCTCTCCATCCCGGCGAAATGTCAACCCTGCCAGCGGCATAACCCGTGGGGGCACGTCAGTGGGCGGGTTGGTCATCGGTGCCGGGTTAGGGCTGGCATGTCGTCGCTGTGGTCATGGCGGGTGGTGTGTCCGTGTGTCGACCCGAAGGTGGGCAACGGATTCCGCAGCGGCGGAAGCGACGGTGCTGGTGGGTTCGAGTCTCAAGTGAACTTCGACCATAACTCCATGTCTGGGCGGGGCTCCAGCTTCCGGAGGGGCCTGTGCCGCCAGCACAGGTGCTGGCAGAAGTACCGTCCACATCAGAGGGCGGGCAGGGTGCCGGTACCCGCTAAACGCTGGCGTTAAGAATCCTGGGGGAAAGAAGAATAAAAAGAAGTCTGGACAGCTAGATCGTCCCTGGGCGATCTAGGCAGTATCGTTTGCCCTGGTCAGCGCGCTGATGCGAGCGTCAGTGGTCCCGCAGAACGCGGCTGCGGGAGTCGCCTTCAATCGAGCAGATGCCCGAGCACGGAGTCGAGTACCCAATGGCGACGGTCCCAGTCAATGTCTTCTGACTTCGGGGGAATGTATAGAGGTCTAAAAGACTATCGATGCTGGCATCGAGTCGGAACACGGCGTGTCGTGGCGGACTGCCTTGGTTCCCGAGGCGGGCTGAGAGGTTCGGCGGCGTGTACGGAAACCTCACAGGGCCCGCTGAAAACCTCACAGACAACCTCACAGTGCAGGTCAACGTGCAGAAAACAATCGACCGTCACGCCATGAGGGGCAAAGCGCCCTGAGAGGTTTTGCCAGGCTCGGCGTACACCTCGAAAACCTCACAGGCTGCTCTCGCGAGGATCGGCTGCACGGGCAATCCATGCCCAGGCGGTGGAGGTCGGTAAGTACGCCGTAGCCATCAAGGAACGCTTGTTCAAGGTCGGGGCGGTGAGGCCAGATATGTGTGGCCAGCCAGACGAGATCGCGGGCGGGAAGGTCATAGCGGGCATGTTCGAAATCCCGTTCTGGGTTCCGCTTTGGGTCTCGCTTCCTGCTGGCGCAGTAGGACTCCCGGCGAAACGGGACCTGATCCACTTTCTAAGTCCCGCTCAAGCGGGACCTTGATCACCGACCTATGCCGGCAGCGGGGCCTGACCGGGACCACCGCCATAGGGACACTGCCGGAACAGGCACCGCGAACCGCACCGCCACGACAGCGCCGACGTCGGACGAAGTCATAAGCCGCCGCGCTGTCCCACCCCCACCGAAACCAGAGAGCAGACCGCCTGAAGCCCCGTCGCACGCCGCTACAACAGCGTCCGACGCGAGGCCGGGACCCCGATGTGCGACCTGGAGCCCCGGCTTCTCCATTCATTTTCGTGCCCGGTGCCGGTTTTGACGCGGCCCTGCTCCACCCATCTGTTGTCGTGATGGCAACCGGCACCGGGGCACGATCCCGAAGGCACCAAGCTGCGAGGATCAGCCATCACCCACAGCCCAGGCCCCCGAAACTCCACAAGCAATTTGACCTCAGTCCGCTATCACGCCGACGCATCGACGCGCCCCCGTTCCGCCTCGTCCCATGCCTGACGGATCGCCTCCAAACTGCGCTGTTGCTGCATGGGCAGTGCCTGTCGCTGTGCTCGGGCTCTGGCGTGGTTCAGCCGGTACTGGTGACCGCGTGCCGCGCCGGCTATGAACGTGAACACCTCCGCCTGCCCGGCGTATCGGGCCGTCAGCCAGTCATACAGGTGGGCGATGTCATCGCACTGCTCGCCACGACACGACACCACATGCTCCGCGTGACCGACCGCCTCGTCGTACAAGAGCAGAAACTCGATGATCATCGCCCCGCCTGTCATTGATCGCTGGTGGCTTTCATGTGATCAGCGAGACAGTCGGGCCGCGGAACCCCACCCGGCACACGATTTGGTGCGCTCCTTGGCATCCCATCTCGCTGATCACGCCTATTAGCTTGCCGGGCAGCGTCCAATCTCGGCACCTTGCCGATGTAGCACCGGCGTTGCACGCCCATTGCCGGACGTTCCGTGATCTGCGTCAATGGGTTGGAAGGTAGATACCACCGTGTGAGGGTGATCGTGAAACGAACTCGTCTGGCCCAGCGTCGCAGAGCCGTTGGCCTGACTCAGGAAATGCTAGCCGAACAACTTGGCGTAGACCGCACCACGATCGCTCGCTGGGAGCTCGGGATGAGCATCCCGCTGCCGTGGCAGCGCCCCAACCTGGCGATGGCGCTCAAGGTATCCGTAGAACAGCTGGCGATCCTGCTCGGCGACGCCGACAAGCCAGGACCGGAAGAAGACGAACACCTTGAAGTCGTCTCTGCCGTCATGGCCTGGGGCGTCTCCGTGCCCAGCGGAGCCGTGTGGCCCGAGCTACGACACGGCGAACCGTCCGTGCACCAGCAGCCGTGGACCGCCACACGTACATTGAAAGAACTCAGCACCTTTGTGAGGTGTGACATGCTGACCCGACGCGAAACCCTTACCCAGGCGGTCAAAGCCGTCTCCGGACCGGCGCTCGTCGCCCCCATCACCGGCTGGTTCGACATCCTGCCCGGCAGCCTCGAACCCCGCGACCACGGCACCCACCGTATCGGCGCCGGCGATGTGGAAGCCCTTGAACGCTCGACCCGCTTCTTCGCGGCCACCGACGCCGACCTTGGCGGGGCGCTCAGCCGTGAAGCCGCCGTCGGCCAGCTCAAGTACGCCGTGGACCTGGCCCGGCACGCCAACTACAGCCAAGCCACCGGCGATCGGCTGCTGGCCGTCATCGCCGAACTGTCCGGACTGGTGGGATGGCTATCGCATGACTCCGGAATGGCCGGACCTGCACAAAAGTACTTCACCCACGGACTGCAAGCCGCCCGCGAGTCAGCCGACCCCAGAGCGCCCCTGCTCGTCGTCAGCATCCTGGCCGACATGGCCCAGCAGATGCGCTGGCTCGATCGTATGAAGGCCGCGATGCAACTCTACGATCTCGCCATCGGCCAGATCCCTGCAGATCGCCGCCGCTTCAACGTGGTACGCGCCTTGCTGACCGCCAAACGAGTACAGGACAGCATCTGCCACCTCGGACCCGCTTACGTCTCAGAGGTTCGAAGCGCGCTGGGTCAGTCGTTCGAACTCTATGCCCAGGCCGACGATGAGGACCGGGCGACGGCGGCAACGCTGTGGCATCGCGCCCTGGACATGTCAGAAGCGGAACTGTCCAATGCCGCCGCTGGATCCTGTTTGTCGGCGGCCCGAGACGATCCGAGCTTGGCGATCAAGGCCGAAGAATACACAGTGGCTCAACTGGCCAAGACCGGTGAGGGCCGAGGACGCGACAGGGTCTTCGGCCAGATCCGGCTGGCGAGGTTGCGCCTCCTGGCCGGCGAGGCGGAGCAGGCGTGCGACGACGGTGAGAAGGCGCTCCAACTGGCCGGACCGGTCAATTCGGCGATGATCCGGACGACGCTGCGGTGGCTGCTGACCGAATCTGAACCATACGGAAACGTGCCACGTGTCGCGGAGTTCCAGGAGCGGCTGCGGACGGCCCTCGGCAGTTGAACTGATCGTCCGCTTGATCAGCTTTCAGTGTCGCCCCGTCCCCTCGGTGGAGCTTGCTCCCGTACGAACTGTTGTACCCGTCCGTCTTCAATTCCTCCCCGCCGTCGTGGCTGGAACCTGCCCTTCGAGCCGAACGGTCCATGTCGCGAATCGCTTCTGCCAGGAGACCATCGCTACCGTCGAACAGTTGGCGCCGAATTCCCTCGTCGCGGACAAGCAACGCGAATATCGGCTCCGTGTGGCGACCGTAATATCTGGCAAACTGGGGTGGTAGGTCCCACCTTCAATGCTGCCTCGCTCTCCGATGACCACGAGGCCAGCGAGCGCATCGAATTCGAACGGTCCGGCGACGAAATTTTTGATCTTAGAGCGAAGTTTCGATTCGTCGAGGAGCTTGGCGAGATGAGGTGTCATGTCGGGCACGACTTTGCCGTGATCGTCGCAGTCGATCACGAGGTAGCCGCTGGCCTCTTCGGCCTGCATCGCTGCGACATCCTTGACGAACTCGACGAGGTGCGGACGATCACTGAGGTCGAGCATTCGCTTGTAGTCCAGGGGGCTTCTGTTCGTGCCCCTCGGCCAACAGCTCACGTAGCTTCTCTATGGTGACAATCGGTTCAACAACAACGGCCATCATGATCCTCTGGCTCTCCATGATGTTGATCACGTGCCGCTAGGATCAATTGGACAACGAGATATCGACGATCACCCGACCGTGTGAAGGTGGTCTTGTGCTGGACGGCTAACGTAGATGGCCGACGCACGGCTTATGGGTCAGGTGGGTAGGGGCTACATGACAATTGGGACAGTAGAAGTTCGCTCTGGCATCCCGAATGTAGGCACGGAGAAGCTCGACGACGGGACTTTTGCCTACCCCAGAGGGACGAGCGATATCGTAAAGATCCTGCGTGAGCGAGGGTTTCAGGTCGAATATGATCGTCCTAAGTCTGAGCGCGTTGTCGTTAGCCACAACGCAGCCGAGGTCTGGCTCCCCATCTTGGCGTTCGCCTCGAACGTACTCGCGAACATTCCGGCCAACATTATTTCATCAGTGATCATGGACTACCTGGCGCCACTCGGACTCGACCGGAGCAAGCTACACGTCGAATTCAAAGTGAAGAATGCCGATGGAAGCGAGGCTACATTCAAGGCCGATGGATCGGGACCGGACGTGGTGAGATCGATCGATGCCTTCCAGCAGCGCTACAAGCAGTGAGGGCGTCAAGCGCCTGAAGAAGGGGCGACGCCTGTATGAAGGCGTTCGAGATCTCCTCCCTTTCTGCGGTCCGACCGACGAGCTCCATAGCCAGCTGCGCGAAGCACATGAAGTTCTAAGAAGCGCGATGAACTGGTTGGAAGACTCGCCGCGCTTTGAGCTGGCACATCGATTGTTGGACGAAGCTGGACGACTCGCGCGCCAGCGTTTTGCGAAGGGCTGCGACTTCCCGTTTGAGAACGGCACGTACTACATGCGTTGCCCTGTTGGCCTCGCCCACAACCGTGTAGGCATGAGCCCCGCCATCCTGATAAAGCAGAGTCATTGTTCTATATGTGAACAAGATCCAGACGACTGCGAGCACATCACTGGGCGAAAGTACGACGGGCAAGCCTGCCACAGGGTAATCACAGAGGCAGAGGTCTTGGAGGTATCGCTGGTTGGACGACCAAATATGCCAGATGCTCGAATCGAGTCGAGGAGCATCGGGCTTAGTGAAATGTGGTCAAGGCTTGGACCGGGGTTCCGGCCAGGCATGACGGTGACCTGCGACAGGTGCCTAAGAGACTGCAACGGCGTCGCGCGTCCTTTTGAAGAAACTGGTGATTAGAGGCTGCTAACCAGCGTCGGCCTACGAGATGATGATCAAACCGCTTATTCAGGTCGAGTAGCCCTGGCGTGACACCCTGGTGCTGGCTCATTGTGGATACTGTGGCGGAGTTTTCGACGGTGTGGCAGCGTATTGAGGCCAGCGCTGGTCAGCAGTTCCATACGAAGACGGGCGTGCCGTTCACCTACCGTGTCGACGGAAGCGCCGTGATCCCAGAACATACCGGTTATACCTTGCAAGCTAGTCAGTTCCGGCTCGCCTTCGAGCGGATGCCGTTGACTGGTCCAGGTGAGATCAACCGTTTGGTGCGGGGACCTGCATATGTTTACGCGATCCTGATGGATCCAAGGGTTAGATCATAGCCGAAGCCACGGCACGCGTGGCCGATGGAGGTGGGTGGATCGTGGCATGGGCTGGTGCTTTGTATTACCCGTTCATGCGTGTCCGTGACACGGCTTGGTTGAAGGCGGCAGCTCTGTACTGGGACTCTTTGCACCGGTTTCAGCCACACGGTTACGACCTGCGGGAGACACCCGAGACCAGAGCATTGGTCGAAGCGGACTTCCTGCACTCCCTGAATCCGGCGCCGTATGCCGACGAGGTCGCCATCGACCTGCTGGCGTTTACACGTGCACACACCGACGTCCTACAACGCCGATTCAGTGTTTATGATCTGCCCACGGTGGATGGTCCTAGTTGGGGGACCGAAGGCCCAGACCGAGGCCACATGGGTTTGGGGTGGATCCATATCAGCAAGATGAGCGGGGAATTCGCCGACTACCTGAGGCATGCCAGATTGGCGAGACGAAGCCGTGGTGGCGATCCGCATTGGATTGGGCTACACCCGACCGTCGCTGCCGCGTACATGTTGGCGCTCACCGGGACATGTGCATACCAAAACCGGCTGGAACCCGTGACCGACCACGCCGATGCCCGACTGTCGCCGACCCAGGGCGTCGATGCAGCGATGCGGCTCCTCACCGACGACACGGTAGATCCACGCCGCATGGGCCACCACGGTGATCCGTCCAGCTTCGCGATGCTCGCCATCGAGTCAGTAATGCCACGCAACCTTACAAAAGTGAGTGTGCAACGCATTCTGGACACTAAAGAGAAGCTCATCGATGAGCTCACCACGTTCCGCGCATTCGTCGTAGACCAACAGTCGGAACTGGAGCAGCTCGCCGGAATCCGCGATCGCGAGGTCCGTGCCCGAGCTCTCGCCGAACATGTCAAGCAGCAAGTGGTCAAACCACTTGAACGACTTGAGAAAGGGTTACGGCTCTTAGGCTTCGACACTGTACGCACCCTCCTAACCCAACAGACAGTGACACCGCCCGCGCTGCTGACGGGCGCGGGTTGGCTAGCCGATGTTCCGCCCGTCGTCACGGTTACCGGCGGGATTGCTGTAACGGTGGGTACCGCGTGGTGGCAACTCCGCGAGGATAAGAAACATAAGGTTCAGGAGTCGTCGGTCGGCTACCTACTAGGTGTCAAACGCGCGTTGAAGGCTCGCACGGTCGCTGAGCGCATGGCCAAGATGCTACGCCGGTCCTGACCAACCCGGCGAGCAAGGGGCCGTCCGCTCAATGTTGTTGATCGACGGCCCGTTCCGGCCAAGATAGTCGGCGAGCCCGGTCTCACAACCTAAACGCCGCCACGGCGATGGGCCAGGACGACGATCTCGTGCGTCTATGGCCGATGTGACCTGGCTATTCGTACCGACAGCGGGTCGCCTGGCACTACGATGATCGTTTTCGCATTCTGGTGCGCCGGGCCCACTTTGATCTTGTGTGCGAAATCGCTCGCAGTCCGCCTTCGGTCTCGGGACGACCATGGTCGGAGTGTTGTTGAGCTAAGTCTGTTGATCCATTGGCGGGGAGGTCGACGCTGAATTCTTCCTGTCTGCGAGCCCAGTAGGTCGCCCGTTGTCGCGGGCGCTGATCACATCGGCGATGGATAGCTTGATCAGGCCACGGGCATGCGGGTGCCTTCGCGGTGTGCCGGCAGCCATTCGTGGCGGTTCCAGCCGATGTGCTCCGCCCCGATCGGTCCGATCTCCAAATGCGGTCTCCTCTGTCGTCGGTGACGAGCAAGACGATCAGCCTGCGGCCGAACAACAGGTGTCACCGCCCATGGCCGACCAGTTCGTCGAGGAAGATGATGGCGTTGCCGTGGTCCCGCCGGCAGTAGGCGTCGAATGCCTCGAGCACCAGAACCCGCTATGGGTGATCGGTGTCGAGTAGGTAGTAGCCGAGACCGTCGGCGAACGCGTCCCAATTGCGGGCGCCGTCACCGTCCGGCCAGTCGGGGATGGCTTCGACCTGGCGGGTCTCACCGCGAAGCAGTCCCCGGGCCCCCACACCGCGGTCCGCGCGACGTGGTCGCTCAGCCCGAAAACAGGATCGGTTCCACCCAGCCACCGCCCTTGACTCGATCAGTTTCGGTGTCCATCGCCACGCCCGCATAGGACTCTGGGAAACGCTCCTCGCCGATCAGGCCGGCCGCGTTGGTGATCTCAGATAGGCTGCCCGCGTTGATGGGCTGAGGGGTAGGCCCGACCAGCACCGGTTTCGCGCTCGAGAAGACCGGCACTGCGCTGCCGCACTGCTCGGCCGCCACCGGCGTCGCGCTGCCGCGCAACGACATTGCCGCGAGACCAGCCAAGGCGCACACCGCGACCGCGGAGAATCCAGCCGTCAAGCGCCGGCGCCGCTTGGCACGGCGCTTCACACCGGCAAGCGGGGCGGTGGAGATCCCCGCCGGCGGAGTCAGGTTGTTACCCCTGAGAAGCTCCCTCAGCTCGTCCTCGGTCATCCCAGAGCTCCTTCCTTCGCCGTCAGTACGGGATCCTTCTGAAGTGTGGCCAGAGCCCTTGCGGTATGGGATTTGACCGTGCCAAATGGAGATGCCGAGAACTTGCGCCGTTTGAGCCTCGGTCAGGTCGGCATGGAATCGCAACATCACCACAGCTCGCTGTCTTGGCGGAAGCTCGCACCTGTAGCGCACGGACACGATGCCGAACGGTCCGCCGCGCACCCCCGCTCATCCGACGGACCTGGCCGTTTTGACCGGTAGCGGATCACGAATCGCCACACGTGACGCGTCTGCGCTTTCAAGTGGTGAAGTGACCGCCACGCCATTCGGTCTCCGACGCGGACCCCCGCAGTGGGAGGCGATCGTAACGGATCTGAGAGTTGCCTCACCGTGCTCGCCTCGGGCAACGCCTACCGCTCTGCGAGCGGCGTCTGACCCGGCGGTTGCCAGACAACGTAATGCAAGGCCAAGGTGCCGCTGCGAGGCGAGGGCGTCTGGTCGAGGGTGAGCATGGCGACCCGCCCTTCGCGCGTCCAGACGCACAGGTTGCGCGGCGCGGGGATCGCATAGAGCCCACGGACCGTCACCACCAGCCGCTCTGCGGGCACGGCCGCGCACCGCTCGTACGACTCGGCACCAGGGTTTTCGAGGAGCACCATCGTGGCACCGGACTTGGTGACCAGGTGGTTGCCCTGGCCCCATGGCGTGATATCGATGCCGTGGGTGGTCTGAGCGGTGAGCAAACCTAGATCGAGATCGATGCCTTCGGTGTCGCGCATTGCGACCACCGTGCCGCGGTGGACCTCGCGGGCCTTCTCTGGCGTCTGCGCACCGGAGTGCGGACCGGTCTCGACGCCTGCGTGGGGGTAGGCCAGCAGCCCGGCGGCAGTGATGAGCAGCGCCGCACCGGCAGTAACCAGCAATCGCCGGCGCGGCGTTACCGCCGCGGGTTCGGAGGCGGGTTCAGAAAGGGGCTCAACCTCGGCCGGAGTAGTCAGCGAGCGCCAAGCGTCACGCCATCGCCCAGTCTCCTGCGCGACCTCGTCTTCGGGGTGGTGCCGCGCGTTCAGGCAGGCGGCGACGAATGCCTCGACAAAGTCGAGGCGTGGTGGCCGAGGCAGGCTCCGGCCGTTTAGCAGATAGGAGGTCGTGCTCTCCGGCAGAGCGTCGACAGTCTCGCCCGCCGCAGTCGTGGCGGTCCCGGCGAGGCGCCGCAGCATTCGCAGCGACGGATTTCCCGCCCAGCGCCGTAGCTCGGTCATTCGCTGGACGAACTCCTCTGGCGTGTGGGCGGAGCGAGGGTCGGGTATCGATATGGGGTCCATGGCGCTGCCAGTCTAACTCCGTTCCCTTTTGTTGCAGGGCTTGAGTTGTCGTGCCACCTGGTCTGGAGTGGCTGCGGCGGCGATCCCCGTCGCGCAAGGATAGGAAGGATTCCCCCAGCAGATGGCACTCAGGTTCACGGCGAGCATGTTGGTGGCGGTGATGGTAGCGGCCACCAGCGTGACCGATGCCGCCGCCGAGACTCCGGCGCCGATTCCCACAACGGCGGACATCGCCGCAGCAGCCGACACCTACGTCGTAGCGGAAAGGCCCTCGACGGCATACGGCACCGAAACGAAGGTCACCGCGGCGAACTGGACGACCTGGCACAGCGAGGCATACCTGCGGTTCGACGCGACTGTGCCCGCCGGGGCATTGATCTCACGCGCCTCGGTCGTCCTCACGTTCAACCGTCTCGACAGCCAGCCGACCACTGTGGAGCTGCGATCGGTGTCGGGGGCGTGGAACGAGTCCACGACCTACGCCAACCGTCCGGCCGTGGGAACCCTGGTCTCCAGCGTGAGCCTGCCCGGTAGTGGCGCGGCCGGGGCGACCTTCGACGTCTCCGGCGTGGTGCGCACCGCGGGCAGCTTCTCGTTCGCGATCAACAACCCCACCGGCCAGTCGGTCGCTTCCGTCAACTCACGAGAGTCCGGTTCGGACGGTCCACGGCTGGTTCTCGAGTACGGCACCACGCTTTGCGGCGCATCGTTCACCAACGAGCTGGCGGGCGAGACCTACCAGCAGGCGCTCGCACGTGAGGACGGCTACTACAACGGTCTCGAGGTGGTCAGGATCTTCTACAGCGACCTGCCCCAGGAGTGGCCGGGCAAGCTGAACACTCACGGCCGTCCGATGATCGTGTCGTTCAAGGCGCTACCCGCGGAGGTCCTCGCCGGGACCCACGACACCACGCTGCGCGACTGGTTCCAGAAAGCCCCAGCCGGTCAGGAGATCTACTGGAGCTACTACCACGAGCCGGAGGACAACATCGCCGCCGGCGGGTTCACTGCGGCCCAATACCGGCAGGCGTGGCAGCGCATCAGCGGCCTGGCGAGGCAGACGGGCAACAGCAGACTGCACGCCACCCTGATCCTGATGGGCTGGTCGCTGGAGGCCGCCTCCGGGCGGAACTGGCGCGATTACTACCCCGGCCGCGAATACCTGGAGGTCCTTGGGTGGGACGTGTATAACGCCGCCTGGCGCAACGGGCAGTACAAGCCCATCCCGGAGTTGTTCGCCAAGGTGATCTCCACGAGCCAGAGCGAAGGCCTCCGGTTCGGCATCGCCGAGACGGGCAGCCCGATCGTCGCTGGTGACGACGGCACCCGCCGGGCAACATGGCTGCGTGATATGGCCACCCATCTGACCGCGAACGGAGCGGTCTTCGTCTCCTACTTCGACCTCGACTGGACCAACCACGGCGGCCCCGACTACCGCCTGCGCGACACGGCAAGCCAGGCGGCGTGGCGCGACTTCTGCAGCTGAGTACCGAACAACAAGCCGGGGCGGACGCCGTCGTGCGTCCGCCCCGGCTCA
>JBIOYB010000399.1:0-8014 GCA_044869915.1 Allorhizocola sp. | reverse complement strand
ATCGAGGGAGGTGAAAATGTCCGGCACCCAGGCAACATCCGATCTTCATGTCGCCAAGGGCGATTCTCCACTGCGCAGCGACTTTCAGTGGAAGGCATCGTCGTCCACAGGTCAGTCAGTCACGCTGACACGCTCGTCCCGTTCGGGTCCCATGCCGATCCAGGCGAACAACTGATCCGCTGCTGATGGTGGTTGGCGGGTCCCGCCCGCCAACCATCCGAATTAGGGGCTAAAACATGTTGCAATATGTGACTTCACCGATGTTCAAGGTCTCACGCCTAGACGCAAACGGGCGGTTGACGATCCACGCCGGCATTGGCGCCACGCGTGGGCACTTTTCCCTTGATGGCGAGGATGCGCCGGCAATTGCACGCTATCTGTTGTCCTGCACCACGCCGACGAGTACCGCAGCTCACGCAGCTGCCCTGGTTGGCATCACGGGCCTCTCCGTCGATGACGCGGATCTCCTAGTCAAACACCTTGTCGAGGCTGAAGCTCTAATCGATGCCGACCGGGCGGTCGAGCTGCGACAAATCCTGAGTCCTTGGCACACCATGGGTTGGGGCGATGCCGGCAACTTCCATCTGGCGACGTACAACCTCCCTTTCGATCCTGATGTGCTCGAGGGGCTGAGCTATCCCGAGTACTACGCCAAGATGCTCACCGCTGACGATGCGGCAGGCCCGCAACCTCAGCCGACCGTCAGCTTGACAGGCAGGCGGCTTGTCCCACCGGCACCCGATTCTGGGCCGCTCGTGTCAACGATCGGTGCGGTTCTTCAGCAGGCTGCGCCGATCAACCGCTTCGAAGGAGCGGCGCCCAGCTATGCAGAGTTTCATGCGCCGATGATGCGGGCGTTCGGCGTCCAGAGGTCGGTGGGTGGATCTCTCGGTGAGCACCACCTGCGAAGTTATCCGTCCGGTGGCGCCCGGCACCCGTTCGAGCTTTACGTAGTGTCGAAGGGGGTCGACGGCTTGGCCGCCGGCATCTATCAGGTGGATCCGGTGAGTGGGCAGCTGGCGGTGGTGGGTGAAACACGGGCTGCCGAGATCGATACGGCGTGCTTCGGCAAGGGAGGCATCCTTTCTGCCTCCATCGTTTTGGTGTTGACCTGCCGATGGTTGCGGCACAGCTGGAAGTATCGCTATGCCCGCTCGTATCGCATGCTGCTGCTTGAAGTGGGGCACATCGTGCAGGCCATCAACGTGAGCATGCTCTCTTATGGCCTTCAGGCCTACCACTGCCCATCGATCGATGACCGCCTGCTGCGGGATTTGCTGAGCCTCGATGACGACTGTGCTGAGGGACCCGTGTACGCCCTTGGCATCGGTAAGGACGGAGTTCGCTGATGAGCGTGATGTCTTCGCAGACAGAGTCGGGGCCGAGGTTGTACCTCAACGGAACCGTGACCGCGCAACCCATCCCCAACGGGGACGCGGTCGAGATCGCTTGGGGTGAGGGGACTTACCGCGAGTTCTTCGCGGCTGACGCTCGTCTTGCCACCCTGCTGCTATCCGAACCAAGCCATAGCACCTTCGAGGAAGCCAGTGCCCGGCTGGCAGCGGGCCTCGGCATCACCGTGGACGATGGCCGGCAGCTGGTCACCAACCTTCGAGAGTATGGCCTCTTCCGCGATGAGCCCCGTGACCTGACAGCCGCCGAAGAGCGATGGCTCGATGTTTCCTGGCATGATGCTTTGGACCTGCATCTGGCGACGCACGACATGATGTGGATCCACGACTACACCGGCAATCCGCAGGTGATGACCAAGTACCACATCGACAAGCGGGTGGAGCCAACCACTGCGCCTCCGCCGCGGTTCCCAATACCTGCCGACGCGCTGACCGTCGCCTTGCCAGGCCGATACGAATTGCCCAGGCCCGTAGACGAGACCATGCGTGAGCGACGTACGCGCCGCAATTTCGCAGGGACTCGCTTGGAGCTGACCGATGTCGCGACCATTCTGGACTGGTCTTTCCGTCCACAGTGGCCGGTGGATAAGCCCTACTATTATGCGACCCAGACCTATAGCCGGGGCGCGCCGTTCACGGCGTTCTGTGTGTTCCAAGGCGACGGTAGCCCCGCGGAGGTTGAACGCGACTTCAGCGTCTACCAGTACGACCCTACAAACCACTGCCTCGTCCTACGGTCGAAGAACACCGAGATCGCCACGTGGTCGGACATCCTGTGGGGCCAGTCCTATGCCGACGGCGCTCCGATGGCATTGATCATCGCCGTGGACTGGCAACAGTACATGTGGAAGTACCGCTTCTCCCGCGCCTACCGGTGGGCGTACTACGAGTGCGGTGCTGTCATGCAGACAGCCCTCACTGTGGCCACAGCGCTGGGAGTCGGTGCATTCCAGACGCCCGCCATCGATGATGCCAAGGTCTGCGCCATGCTCGACGTCAAAGACACCCAGATCGGCCCGCTCTACCTGGCAAGTATGGGCAAGAAATGAGAACCAGCAACGTCCGTGCTGCTCTCTATCACCAATCGCGTCCGCCCTACGCACCAGAGATCACGCGGTTCGTTCAGGAAAGGACGGGCCGTGACCAGTTCGACGTAGTCGCCGACATCGGCAGCGGGACCGGCCTTTCGACCAAGCTGTTCGTGCCGTGTGCCCAGCAGGTGATCGGTGTCGAGCCCAACGACTACATGCGACAAGCGGCCGAACCTGGGCCAACCGTTACCTACGTAGAGGGGCGAGCTGAGGCAACTGGGCTGCCCTCGGCTCATGTAGACCTGCTCGTGGCCGCGTCGTGCCTGGAGTGGTGCCATCCGGTCCACGCCGCCGCCGAGTTCCGGCGAATCCTTAGGACGGATGGATTCATTGTGGTGCTTTGGAATCACCGACGCATCACCGATCCGGTGTCATGGGAATTCGATCGGCTCTGGCTTCGCCACATGGGACCGCGCATCGGTCCGGGCGAAGCCGAACTCGACACCATCGCCCGCAGGTTCCTGCAACACAGGCCGGACATGCTGCGGGTGACACAACATGTGCCGTTCGACCTTAAGCGCCTCAACGAATTTGCTCTTTCGTCGAGCTACGCACCGCGCCCCCACCAGCCACTCCGGCTCACAGCTCTCACCAACGACCTCGCCCGCTTTTATCAGACCCACCACCAAGAAATCGTCGCGCTGCCGTTCGAATCGGTCTGCTACGTCGGGCGCATCCGCGACAACGAGATACCCGCAGAAGCGTCCGCCATCGGTTCGGACGCCATGCGGGAAACCTGCGCATCAGGCCGGACGCCTGCCGCGCTGGCACACCGGTAACACCTCACCGAAAGGAGGACACCCAGCATGTTCGAGGCGCAACCGTCTCAGGTCAAGGTCACCCTTGCCTGCCAGGTTGACATCAACGGCACCGAATTCAACTGTGCTGGCACAGCATTCGGCGCACCAGGGCTAGGCAATCTCGTCGCCACCGTCGTATCTGACCGCGACCTGCCACGAGGATTCGACATGTCCCTGCTCACCTATGTTTGTCTTACCGGAGACCCGCCAATGGGCCGCGTCCTTGGGGCCGTGAGCAATCCATTCGCCGAAAAGCGGGTCTTCCGAGCCTGCCGCACCCTCGACCTAGGGACGCATGGTTCGCTGACAACAACCTGGGAGGCGACCGAACCCACAACCGGCCGCCGCGAGGACTTCAGTATCAGCGGCACCGTCAACGTGCCCAAGCTGGTGTCGCTCGAACCCACCGTCGAGACTTGGACACCGGTCGGCCCTGGGCGTTTCGACGGCCGTTTCGAACTTGCCTGGCGCGACGCCGACGGCAACGTCATCCGCGGCACAGCCATCTCCGAGTACTACCTTCCCGACGGCTACGAGCTGCCGCAGCAGATGTACCGCGACATCCGCTTCGCCATCCGCAGCGACGGGCGCAGGCTTTGGCAAACCGAACACATCGTGATCTTCGGCCATGACCTGATGGCGACCGACCACGATGCGGCTGCCCCGTCGATCGAAGACGCGTACGCCCTCGCCTAGGTAAGCGCGTGGGCTGGCCCGCACCGCCAGGTGCCAGCCCACGCTCAAGGAGTGCCATGACCATCTCCGTGCGCAACATGACCAGCGCGGACATCCCGCTCGTCGCCAAACTTCACGTCGACTCCTGGCGAAAGCATTACGCAGGAATACTGCCTGCCGACTTCCTGAATGACATCAGCGTCGATGAATCTGAACGGCGATGGCGGCAGCGGCTCGCCGACGAGACAAGAGACACCTTCGAGCGGGTCGTACTGCACAACGACACAGTCGTCGGCTTCGCGATGGGCCAACCCGCCCGCGACGAAGCCATATGCCCTGAGTTGCGCTCCTTCTACACCGACACGACCTTCCGTTTTGCCTTGCTGCCATTCAATTTCATGCGCCACATGATTGAGGACCTAGCGGCGACCGGACCATCGCAACCGATACAGCTCTGGGTACTCAGGGACAACGCGCGTGGCCGCGCCTTCTTTCACGCCACCGGATACGAGCAGGACGGGGTCAGCCGCAACGCCCGGTTCGGGCAGGCAGAGGCGGTCCTTTTGCGATACGCACTCACCCCGGATCGCGCTGCACGCCTTCTGTTCCGCGGGAGGGACCGGCCATGATGTCTGTGCCGCTGCCGCTGGAGCCGATCTTCGAAGGGTTGCAGGCGCAGTACATGGATTGCCTCCAGGTCAACTTGGCGATCATGGCCGACTTGTTCCATGGTGCTGGTACCCATCTTCGCCTCGGCTGTACAGCTTCGTTTACTCCCACGTGGCAAGAATCGCTGCCCACCATCGATCCGGGCCTCGAGGGCAGGCTCGCTGAGGCGTCCGAGGTTTTGGGCCTGCAGGTCGATGGCTTCGCTCTAGTGGAGCCGTCGCTCCAGTTCGATCATGAGGTGGTCTTCGTGGTCGACGATGCGTATGACCTTTCCTGGACACCCTATTACCGGCGCGAACGTACCGAGCACAGTTATCTGCTCTGGCGCCATGACGATCGCACCTGGGTGGTCGACGGCTATCACGTGGACACGCCGTATGGCATTGCCAGGCCAGCGGTAATGCCTTTGGCGGCTGCCTGGCCCACCGGCCGCCACTCCACAGGGGTCTTTGCCGCTACGGTGCGTCCGTCGACGCCGAAGCCCATTGCGCTGATTACAGAACCGGTCATGCCCGGCCGCGTCACCGAATACCTCAACGCCTACACCGGCTTTGCCAACCGCCGTTCAGCGCTGCACAGGCTGACGCGGGAAACGTGGCTTCTTGCCCGGTCCCGGCACCTGCACGCCGCATACCTGGCAACCAGCGACAGCGCCCGTCGGGCACAGCGGTTTAGCACGCTGGCAAGAGATGTTTACGTCGCCATGCGCTGCGTCGACCGCGGCCGGGTCGAGCCGACCGCGTGGCGGCACTTACTTTACGAAGCCCTGTGCACCGAACCGCTCTGGACGACCTTGCAAGGAGACGGCAGCGATGGCTGAACCAGTGTTGTTACATCAGATCCTCGAACGCGCCGCCACCGAGCATCCGCACGCACCTGCGGTCACGGGCGCTGGCGAAACGCGGACCTACGAACAACTTGGCCGGGCAACAGCCGCAACGGCAAGCTGGCTCCGTAGTCTCCGAACTCGCCGAGGCGAGCGGCTCCTCATCCAGGCGGACCTGCCGCACGTCCCGGAGCTTATTTTCGCCAGCTCAATGCTCGGCCTGGTTGCCGTGCCCGTGCACCCACAAGCGAAGGGGTCCATCCTTCGCCACATCATGGGCGACAGCGAACCAAGTCTGGTCATTACCAGCCAGCACGGCTGGGCCGATACCGCGCATAGCCTCGGCTTGCCCGTGGGCACCGCTCCCGAGACCAGCTTTCGGCTCCTTGCTCATACCCCGACGGACCTGTCAGCGGCCACGGACCCGGTACTAATGATCTACACGTCTGGCAGTACCGCTATGCCAAAGGCCGTTGTCAGCAGCCATGCGCAGGCTCTGTTCGCGATATCGGCCATCCAGCACCAGCTGAACTACCAGCCCACCGACGTCGTTTTCGGCGCACTTCCGTTGTCGTTCGACTACGGCCTTTATCAGCTTTTCCTCGCTGCCAACGCAGGCAGTCACCTTCGGCTGGCAAGCGGAGTCCAGCGGGGCCCAGCGCTTGCCGCCGGGCTTCGCCAATGCGGCGCCACGATTCTTCCAGCAGTACCGTCCATAGTGGACGTACTCATCAGGCAGCTTCGTCGCGGACCAGCCGTCGAGTCTCCACGGCTGCTGACGACGACCGGAGCCGCCGTGCCAGCGGACGCGCTGCGAGCCGTGCGTGAACTGCTGCCGCAGGCGACGGTTCAGGTCATGTACGGGCTGACCGAATGCAAACGGGCATCGATCATGCCGCCCGATGGTGACCTACGCAAACCGGGCAGCAGCGGCCTGCCGCTTCCCGGAACGCAGGTTTTCGCCATCGACACCAACGGCAACGGTCTCCCACCTCATTACGAGGGAGAGCTTGTTGTCCAAGGCCCCAACGTCATGTCGGGCTACTGGCGAGATCCCGTGGCAACAGACCGAGTGTTTCGCCGTCATGCCGGCGGCATCGCTCAACTGCGCACCGGCGACTTCGGCTACGTTGACCACGAAGGATACGTGTACGTGCACGGCCGCAGAGACTCCGTCTACAAGGTCGCCGGATTCCGGGTCGGCGCCGCCGAGGTCGCACATGCCGCCCGAAGCATCACCGGTGTCCAGGATGCTGTGGTGATACCACCAAACGATGACGCTCAATACGCCATGCTCGTCGCCGTCTCCCAACTTGAGCCCTCTGCCATCCTGCGCGCGCTGCGTGAGGAACTGGAAGACTACAAAATTCCGGACAGGTGTGATGTGGTCGAACAGCTCCCCGTCAACACAAACGGCAAGGTGGATCTGCGGGCGTTGGCGGACGCCTTGCACACGAGGGCCGGTGCCCTATGATTCCGGCCCGGATTCCCACCCCTGCCTATGTTTACGACTGTGACGAGATACGGCGCTGCTACCACCTGCTGCACAGCTTCCTTCCGCGTCCGTCGAAAATCTTCTATTCGGTGAAGGCCAACCCTCACCCGTCAATCATCGCTGCATTACACGAGCGCGGCTGTCAGGTCGAGGTCGCCTCCGCTGGTGAGCTGGCTGCCGCATTGGAAGCCGGGGTGCGCGCCCATGACCAAGTACTTTTTACCGCACCGGCAAAACGTGACGCCGACCTAGCGGCTGCGCTTTTCAGCAACGTTGGCCTGTTCTCCGTGGATTCCCCATACGCGATCGATCAGCTTGACATGATGGCCGCCATACACCCCGTGCAGGCCAATTTTCTCCTACGAGTCAACGACACCAGCGCCCACAATGGCGCACGGATTGCGATGAACGGCGGCGGTAGCCAGTTCGGCGCGGACGTGGAGTGGATCGATAACCAACCGCACCTTTTCACCGACCGGCCGTACGCCCGCCTCGCCGGACTGCACTTTTTCGCCGGCTCCCAGGTGAACAACGTAGCGGACCTCATAGCCCAGGCGAAGAAGGCCATCACGGCAGCAGCGCAGCTACAGAAGTCATTGGGCAAACCGATCCGCATTCTCAACCTCGGCGGAGGGTTCCCTGCCCCGTATGCTGCGCACGGCACCGTGGCGCCGCTGAGCGGCTTCGGGCCGGAGGTCAGCGCACATCTGGACGAGCACTTCCCGTCCTGGCGACGCGGAACCCCGACGATCGCGTTCGAATCCGGCCGTTACCTCACCGCATCCAGCGGTCACTTCGTAGTGCGGGTACTGGAAGTTAAGGAATCTGCTGGTAAGAACATCGCCATTTTGGAGTCGGGCATCAATCATCTCGGCGGCATGTCTGGACTGAGGCGGCTACCAGCATTGCAAGCCGAACTGATGCGATGCGACGACCGAGAACCGGCCATCGACTACCGTCTCGTCGGACCACTGTGCACGCCCCTGGACACGCTTTCCACGACCGCAAGGCTTCCCCGTCTGCAGGCAGGCGACCTGCTCACCATC
>JBIOYB010000398.1:0-2118 GCA_044869915.1 Allorhizocola sp. | reverse complement strand
GATCAACCGGGTGGTGTGACAGCCGGCAGCTGTCACCCCCCGATGTGCGACCTGCCGCTCAGCATTTCAGCCATGGGTAAGGATCCGGTTAAGGGTCGAGCCGGATGCGCACCTTGCCCGCGTCGGTGATCGCCTGGACGAGCACGGCGTGGCGCGGCTCGGGTACCTCATAGACGCGGTCGAATCGCTTCCCCGCCAGGACGGCGAGCCGGGGATCCTCGAGGATCCGCTCGATGACGCCGCGATCTCCGCCGCAGACAAGTGCGTCGATCTCGCGCGCGGCGGGCAGCAGGATGCGGGCCGCGATGTCGGCGGCCTCGCGCACGCCCGCCTCGGTCTGGTTGGCCCGCCTGCGGGCGAAGCGCTGCTGCGACCAGCCGCCCGCGGCCGTGCGTCCCTGCTGGTAGAAGCGCTCCACCTTGGACGACTCGAGCTTGGCGCCCTGGCTGATGCCCACCGCGCAGGCGCCCCTGCGCGCCAGCAGCAGACCGAGCCGCTTCTCCAGGCTCAGCGACGCCAGCAGCTGATCGACGGTCGTCACCGTCGGCGAGCCGGGCGGCGGGAAGAGCAGGGCCGTGTCGCCGTTGGCCGCGCGCAGCAGCAGGCCCTCCTCGGTCGCGCCGTCGTGCCGCTGGTAAAACCCGTCGAGCCACCCGGCGAGCCGGTGCGGCGAGATGTCAACCCAGCGCATCGAGCGCTGCGTCCACATCGGACACGGTGTTGTAGATGTGGAACGAGGCGCGTACCTTGCCCGCGCGCACGGCCGCCTGGATGCCGGCTTGGCGCAGCCTCTCCTCGGCAAAAGGCGCCTCGACGTTGACGATCGCGCTGTCGCCCGGCGGTTGGCCCAGGCCGGTGAGGAAGCGGTTGGCCAGGCCCACGTTGTGATCGTGGATCGTTTGCACGCCGATGCTTTCGATCACGTCGAGGGACGCGGCCGTGCCGATCCACGGGTGCCAGGCGGGGGACAGGTCAAACGCGCGGGCGTCGGCGGCCAGGCGCAGCGGCAGGCCGTAGTAGGACCCGTGCACGCGCTCGCCGGCATACCACCCCGCGGACAGCGGGCGCATCCGCTCGCGCAGCCGCGGCCGCAGGTAGGCAAAGCCGGTGCCGCGCGGGCCCATCAGCCACTTGTATCCGCCCGTCACCACGGCGTCGGCGAGCGAGCCGTCGAACGGCAGCCAGCCCGTGGCCTGTGTCGCGTCGACGATCACCCACGCCCCATGGGAACGAGCGCTGTCCACGATCCCGGCGTAGTCGGCGATCTGGCCGGTGGCCGACTGTACGAGCGAAAACGTGACCACATCGACTGTTTCGTCGATGTGCTCGGCGAACTTCTCGACCGGCGCCGTCCTGACGGTCACGCCACGGTCGCCGTGCACGGCCCACGGAAACACGTTGGAGGTGAACTCGATCTCGGGCACGAGCACCGTCGCGCCGTCGGGCACCGCCGCTGCGACCGGCGCGAGCAGCTGCGACACCTGAGCGCCGACCGCCACGTCGGATTCATCAACACCGACGATTTTCGCGTACGACGAACGCGCCCGCCCGACCGAGGAGTCCCAGCCTTCCCAGCTCACGCGCCCCTCCCGCCACTCGGCGAGGGCCGCCTGCAGCGCCTCCCACGCGGCCACCGGCGGCAGGCCATAGCTCGCGGTGTTGAGGAAGCCCGGCCGGGCCGACCATAGATGATCCATTAGTCGAGTATGGCAGGCTTGGCCGGTGACCTTGGGAGCCAATCCTGACCTCGTGGACCGCTTGCGAGAGCTCTTCGAGGGCTCGGCGGACCCGCAAAAGGCCGTGGCGATGCGCGCCTACATGCGCGACCAGTTCCCGTTCCTGGGCATCCCGAGCCCGCAGCTCAAGGCGCTCATGCGCGGGCTCAAGCCCGACCCGGCCTCGCTGGAGGCCGTCGTGCTCGCGCTGTGGGAGCTGCCCGAGCGCGAATACCAATACGCGGCCTGCGCCCTGCTGCAGCGCGGCGTCAAGTCGTGCGACGCCTCCTTCATCGCCACCGCGCGGCACCTGATCGTCACCAAGTCGTGGTGGGACACGGTCGACGCGCTCGCCTCCCGCACCGTCGGCCCGCTCGTCGCCCGCTATCCGGCGCTCGTCGGC
>JBIOYB010000397.1:0-3377 GCA_044869915.1 Allorhizocola sp. | reverse complement strand
ACCCGGATCATCTGGAAGCAGATCCGAGAGCAGCTGATCCTGCCCTATCTCGATGTCGAGCTCGACTATTACGACCTTGGCATGGAGCACCGGGACGCCACTGATGACCAGGTGACCATCGACGCCGCCAACGCCATCAAGGAGCACGGCGTCGGCGTCAAGTGCGCGACGATCACGCCCGACGAGGCGCGCGTCGAGGAGTTCGGCCTCAAGAAGATGTGGGTCTCGCCCAACGGCACGATCCGCAACATCCTCGGCGGCGTCGTCTTCCGCGAGCCGATCATCATCAGCAACATCCCGCGCCTGGTCCCGGGCTGGAACAAGCCGATCATCATCGGGCGCCACGCGCACGGCGACCAGTACAAGGCGACGAACTTCAAGGTCGCGGGCGCCGGCACGCTGACGCTGACGTACACGCCGGCCGACGGCTCCGAGCCGATCCACCAGCAGGTCGTCACGTACCCCGACGGCGGCGGCGTGGCGATGGGCATGTACAACTTCAACGAGTCGATCCGTGACTTCGCCCGGGCGTCGCTGCGCTACGGCCTCACCCGGAACTACCCGGTGTACCTGTCGACGAAGAACACGATCCTCAAGGCCTACGACGGCCGGTTCAAGGACATCTTCGCCGAGATCTTCGAGGCCGAGTTCGCGGCTTCGTTCAAGGAGGCGGGCCTGACCTACGAGCACCGCCTGATCGACGACATGGTCGCTGCCGCGCTCAAATGGGAGGGCGGATTCGTGTGGGCCTGCAAGAACTACGACGGCGACGTGCAGTCCGACACGGTCGCGCAGGGCTTCGGCTCGCTGGGCCTGATGACCTCCGTGCTGATGACGCCCGACGGCAAGACCGTCGAGGCGGAGGCCGCGCACGGCACGGTCACCCGGCACTACCGCCAGTGGCAGAAGGGCCAGAAGACCTCCACCAACCCGATCGCCTCGATCTTCGCGTGGACCCGTGGCCTCGCCCACCGCGGCAAGCTCGACGGCACCCCGGCGGTCACCAACTTCGCCGACACGCTGGAGCAGGTCATCATCGACACCGTCGAGGGCGGCGCGATGACCAAGGACCTGTCGCTGCTCATCTCGCCGGACGCGCCGTGGCAGAGCACCGACGAGTTCATGAACACGCTCGACCAGGCACTGGCCAAGCGGCTCTCCGCCTGAACCGTCCGCCGCAAACGCCCGTCGACATTGGGTTGGCGGGCGTTTGTGCTGCTAGTAGGCTGTCTGACCATGTACCCCCTCGATTCGCCGGCGCGCCACCGGCGCCAACCGTCGACAAAACAACGGATCCGGGGTGCGGTCGTCTTGCTCGGGCTGTTGGCCGTGATTGCCGGGTTTGGCGTGTTCGGCGGGACCCTCCTGGGTGGACATTTCGGGCAGGCGCGCATTCTCGAGGAGATCCCGTTCAGCCTGCGATTGGCGGGCTGGGCGATGTATGCGGTGCCCGTCGCCGGGGCGTGCTGCCTCATCCTGCCGACCCAATCCCGGCTCGTCCGGTCGCTGGCCTTCCTGTTGCTCGTGCCCGGCGTCGTCGCGGCCGTGGCGATGAGCCGGCCGCGCGGGATGACCACGGCCGAATGGAAAGCCGCGTTGGACGCGCCCGCCTTTGTGGACGCGGCACAGGCGACGACCCTCACGCTGGCCGCGGTCGTGGTGGTGTGGGCGGTCGCGCTCGCGGTCATGCTGGCCACCACGGCACGCTTCGACGACCTCGTGGCGCGGGCGCGGCGCAGCTCGATCTGGTTCGGCCCGTTGGCGCTCACGGCAAGCTTCGCAGCCGTCTTCGCCCTCTGAACCAGACGATCGCGCCGGCCACGGAGGCGAGCCCGACCACGAGTGCGGCGCCGGTGCCGGTAGGTGTTGGCCAGCGTTGACCGCAGCGGGTCCTCAAATCGCGGACGTTAGCGCTCCCGCTCGCCCTCGGAGTCAGCACATCACTCCTGTAACCCCGGACGTTAAAGGACCCGCTCCTGGGCTCTCCGCGCCTCCGCAAGTTTCTTTGCGATAGCAACGAGTGCAGTGTCCCAGGGAAATCGTTCGGGTCGAGACTCGCCAAATCCGTGTGGCACATGGCCTTCGCTGCCGAGCAGAATCTGCACGTCGGCCCGCCGGAGCGTTTCCACGCTACGCGGGAAGGCAGGATGTGCGGCTTGGGCCTGGTTCAGATACGGCAGCGCGACGACCGGCAGGCGCTTACCGATGCTCTCGGTGAGTAGTCCGAGTGCGAGGGTGTCGCTTATCCCCAGCGCCCATTTGTTGATCGTGTTAGCGGTGGCTGGGGCGACGAGTATTGCGCTGGGTGGTGGCAGGACGTCCCGTTCTCCTGGCAACTTGTAGGCGGACCGGATCGGGTGACCAGTGATCTTATGCATCTCGTCGAGGTCGGCTTCGAGCCAGCGGGCGGCGGTCGGGGTGAGGATCAGGCAGGCGTCCCATCCGTGTTGTTGTGCCCGCTCGATCAGAGTGCGGATATGCAGCGCTGGAGGAGCGGCACATACGACCGTGTATAGGACGTTCGAAGCGGGCTCTGGGCGCGTAGTCGTCACGCTACTACTCCAGCGCGCCGCGCCAGTTCTCGCAAGCTGCCTTTGTTGACCGCGTTCTGACACGACTTGGGAGTTGGTCGTCGGACGTCCCGGCGTAGCCGTTTATGTCCGCGACCAGAGCGACAGAATGTCGGCAAACGATTGACGCCGTGCGCGTTCATCGACCGACGGTGCGCAGCGATGCGCCCGCTCAGAGGAGACACGAGCAGGGGAGGATCTTCGTGATTGCCACACGGTTTCATACCCTCATCGCGCAGCCGGCGACACTGTGCAATTTGAACTGCGGCTATTGCTATCTGCCCGATCGTCACCGGCAACGTTTGATGTCGGTTGGCGTCGCCCGCAGGCTTGCCGCCTCGATCGAGGAGCAGGACGCTGCCTATCCGGTAGAGGTGGTCTGGCACGGCGGGGAACCGTTGACAACACCGGTTGGGCACATGCGCGCCTTGCTGGCACCGTTTGAGGAGCTACGCGTTGCCGGGCGGGTTGTCCACAGCGTTCAGGCGAACGCCACCTTGATCAATCTTGATTGGATCGGTGTGTTCCGCGAGTTCGGGTTTCGGGTCGGGGTTTCGATCGACGGGCCGGGCGAGTGCAACGGGGGACGGGTTGATTGGGCGGGCAATCCGTCTTACCGCAATGTCATGCGTGGCATTCAAATGCTTCGTTACGCCGCGATGCCCTTCATGGTGATCTGCGTCGTCACCGCCGAGACGATCAGAGGGGCCGATGAGCTGATGCCGAAGCTACTCTGGCTGCGCCGGCACGAGCCGGAGGTCTACGAGCGGATCGCCCACGTCCTGCTTCCGAAGGACTACGTGCGCC
>JBIOYB010000396.1:0-27714 GCA_044869915.1 Allorhizocola sp. | reverse complement strand
GCGGACGAGGCCGTTGGCTGGCGTGCGGATCTCGGCCCCATTCAGGCTGTCCGCTGGCGCGACGTGTCCTATGTGGACGAGAGCGGGCCGGACCGGATCGATCCGCGCACCCTCAGCATTGCGCTGGATGACCTGCTTCCGGCGCAACGCTGAGGGTGCGCGGATCGATCCGGTCCGGCCCGCTCTCGTCCACATAGGACACGTCGCGCCAGCGGACAGCCTGAATGGGGCCGAGATCCGCACGCCAGCCAACGGCCTCGTCCGCACGCCAGCCCACAGCCTCGTCCGCGCGCCAGCCCTCGGCCTGGTCCCCCGCCTCGGGCACCGCGTCAGCCACCGCCTCGCCTACCGCGCCGGGCGCCGTCGCGTCCCCCGCGCCGGGCGCGGCCTCGGGCATCGCCCGGTCCCCCGCGTCAGCCACCGCCTCGCCCATCACGCCGGGCGCGGCCTCGGGCACCGCCCGGTCCCCCGCGCCGGGTGTGGTGCCGTCCGCCGGCTTGAGCGCCGCCGTGTCCACAGCGTCGAGCGCGGCCTCCGCCACGGCTCGGACCGTGCCCACGATGCCGATGTCGATGGGGCGGTTGCGGCCCAGCGCGGACTCGTCGATGTCCACCTGTGCCACGGTCGTTTGCGCGGAGATGAGCCGGCCGTGCCGCGTGGTCCACATGTTGAGCGTGCAGCCCCAGGCGACGACGAGGTCGGCCTGCCCGATCAGCGATGCGGCCACCGGTGACGCGAAACCGCCTGACACGTCGAGATCCCACGGGTCGCCCACGAACAGCCCTTTGGCCGCGGCCGACGTCGCGAGCAGCGCGCCACACCGGTCCGCTAGGCGGAGCAAAGGCTCGCGATCGCGCACCGCTCCCCTGCCCGCGATGAACACGGGGCGCTTCGCGCGATTGAGCGCCGTGACGAGGGCGGTGACGTCAACCTCGCCGGTCTCGGTCGTCTGTGGTGACGGCTGCCAGTCTACCATCTCGGCCGGCGCGGATTGCGCGTCGAGCGGGAGTCCTAACACGACAGTCCCGCCCCGCGCCCAGGCCTCGTAGACGTGCTCCACCCGCGTAACACGTTGGTATGCCGCGCCGACCGAGGTCGCGAGCCGCTCCAGGTCGAGGTAGAAGTTGGACTGCGGCACGGTCGCCTCCGGCGCGAGCACGAGCAGCCACGTGCGGCTCTTCGCGGCCTCGGTGATGCCGGTGAGCGCGTTGGTCACACCCGGACCCTGGTGCACCGAAAGCACGCCCGGCCGCCCGGAAACGCGCGCGAACGCGTCGGCCATGGTCGCGGCCCCGCCCTCGTGGGCGGACGGCACAAACCGTGCGCCGGCAGCGACCATCGCGTTGGTCACGTGGAAGTTGCCGCTGCCGATCAGCCCAAACACGTGATCCGCGCCGAGCCGGACCAGCGTCCGGCCCACCGCCTCTGCCAGCAGCATCAGCGTTGGACCAGCGCCAGCACGCGGCACGGGCTGCCGGAACCGCGCAGGATCGGCAGCGGCGCCGCGACCACAACCGCCCCGGCGGGCGGCAGGGCGGACAGGTTCTGCAGCTGAGTGAGCCCATATTTGTTGCTGCCCAACAAGAATGTGTGGCACGGGAACGCCGGGTCGAACGAGTGCGCCGCGCCCGCATCGGTGCCGACGGTTTCCACGCCCACGCCGATCACCGGTGCCTCCTCGGCGATCCACTTCGCACACTCGACCGAGATCCCCGGCGAACGGCCGCCATTGATGAACGCCTCCGCGTCGGAAGACCTTGTGTCCCAACCCGTCCGGTACAGCAGCCAGCCGCCCTCGGGCAGCGGGCCGTGCTGCGCCTCCCACTGCCGGACGTGGTCGACCTCGAGCAGGAAATCGGGATCCTTCGCCGCCTCCGCCGAGAAATCCAGCACAGCGGCCGGTGCGAGCAGCTTGCGCGGCGGGACCTGCGACACGTCTTCCGCGTCCTGCCCGCCCGTCACCCAGTGGATGGGCGCGTCGAAGTGCGTGCCGGTGTGCTCGCCGGTGGTGATGTTGTTCCAGTACCACGCCGGGCCACGCTCGTCGTATCGGCTGATCTCGCTCAGGGCGAAGGGCCACGTCTGCCCGAACGGCTCCGGCAGTGTGAGGATCGGGGTCTGCTCGGACAGCGGGGCGGTCAGGTCGACCACCTCGATCGAACCGGCCGAGACGGCGGCGACGAGATCGGACAGCAGTGTCATGGATAAGACGCTATGCGCCGAGGCAATGAAGGTCAACGAGGCGTTAACGCGGTCGCGGCAGGCAGTCGCGGCAGGCGGTCGCGGTCCTGGCGCCGCACGAGCGCACGCCCGTGCGGCGCCGAGGGGCCCCGTCTCGGCCGCCGCCTCGCGTTCGGCATGGCCGCATCAGGAAGGCTCACTCCGTACGGCAAAATCTCCTTCCGCAGAGATGCTGCACCCCTACGAGGTGTCGGCCGTCGGGCTCGCGGGAGCATCTGAGGCATGAAGTCGGACTCCATCGCCCGCCGGATGACCTATCGCACCGTGCTCACCAGTCGCAACGTGCCGCAGTTGCTGCTGTCGGCCTCGCTTTCCCGGCTGGCCTCGGAGATGCTGCTGATCGCCGTGGTGCTGTATGTGCTTGCCAGATTCGACTCGCCGGTGCTGGCCGGTCTGAGCGGTTTTTTCCTTACCCTGCCGGGTTTTCTGGTTAGCCCGATGGCCGGTGCCCTGCTCGATCGGGTGGGCGCGGTCCGCGCGGTCATTCTCGACACGCTGATCAGCGCCGGCCTCATCGGCGCGATCGCCGTGGCGTCGGCCGGTGGTTTGCTCAACCCGGTGGTACTGCTGGCGATCCTCGCACTCTATTCGCTGACCAGCCCGCTGAGCTCCGGCGGGATCAGGACGCTGTTCGCCAGGTTCGTGCCCGAGCACGCCTACGACAAGGCCAACGCGCTGGACCTGAGCACCTATTCGGTGATCGAGGTGATCGCGCCGCTGGGCGCCGGCGGGATGATCGCGTGGGTGGGACCCGATCCGACCCTGGTCATGATCGTGGTGATGTATTTGGTGGCCGGCCTGAGCCTGTTGCTCCTGCGTGGCTCGGCCGCGCCGATCGAGCCCAGTCAGCGCAAGCATTTGCTGCGCGAGGCGTGGGAGGGCGTGTTGTACATTTTCGGCAACCCGACGCTGCGCGGGCTCGCCGCGTCATACTCCAGTTTTCAGGTGGCGTTCGGCATCATGGTCGTGGCCGTGCCCGTCGCCGTCGCGCGGACGGTCGCCTGGGAGGGCAGCACCGAGCAATATACCGGTGCCCTGTGGAGCCTGGTCGGGCTGTGCGGCGCCGCCGGCGCACTGGTCGCGGGCAAAGCACTGCACGCCGGCCGGGAGAAGTCGCTGCTGGTCGCCGCCACCTTGGGCGCTGCCCTGGCGATTTACCCGATCGCCGGCATGCTCGCGTCACTGGTCACGCTGCCGCTGGGGCTGGCGCTTTTCGGCCTTCTCGAGGGCGGGCTCAACGTGAGCGTCCTGTCGCTGCGGCAGCGGCGCACCGATCCGGCCTGGTTTGGCCACGTCATGACCGTCTCGATCAGTCTGAACCTGATCGGGTTCCCCATCGGCACCCTGCTCGGCGGTGTGCTAGTCGAGAGTTCGACCATGGCGGCTTTCGCGGCCGCGGCGGGCTTCGCAGCGCTGGCCTCGCTCGCCGGCTTCGTGTTGATCCCCAAGGAGGCGGTGTGACAGCGCTGGCGATATCGGCCACTCACCGCGTCGCGGGCCGCTGCTGGTTTTGCCTTCCGGGCGGGCCGGCGTGCCGGCGTGGCACCGGCAGCCCACCGCTGGTTTGCCGTCCGGGCGTGCCCGCGTGCCCGCGTGGCACCGGCAGCCCACCGTGCCGGAAACGGTGGCCCGGATCGCCGCCACGCAGTCGACGCTCCTATTAGGACAGCGAGAGTCGTTGCCGCTGTTGGGCATTCCGCCGTTCGTGGAAAGACGGTTGGAAAGTGTCGGAGGGCCGGGGTAGCGTCAGCGGCATGGTGAAGCGATCGCGGATCATCTTGGCGGGATTGGCTTTTGGCCTGGTGGCGGTCCTGATTGGGCCCGCTCCGGCGCATTCGGCGCCATCGCTGTCCTGGCAGCCGTGCCCCAGCCAGCCGGGCAGCCGGCTGGAGTGCGCGACCATCTCCGTGCCGCTGGATTACTCGCGACCGCACGGGCGGGCGATCCAGCTCGCGCTGAGCAGGCTTCCGGCCACCGATCCGGCGCAGCGGCGCGGGGTGCTGCTCACCAATCCGGGCGGGCCGGGCGGCAGCGGCCTGTTCCTGCCGGAATACTTGGCCTTCCTGCTCGCCGCCTATCCGGCGGTGACGGCGCAATACGACATCGTGGGGTTCGATCCGCGGTTCGTCGGCGCGTCGACCCCGGTGACGTGCGGGCTGACCGGTGACGACATCACGCTGCTGCGCTGGCCGGGTCCGGGCGGGTTCGCGGCCGACGTGGCCTGGGCCCGATCGATCGCGCAGGGCTGCCAGCGCCACGCCGGGTGGGCGATTCCCTTTGCCACCACTGAAGATGCCGCCCGCGACCTGGATTTGATCCGGGCCGCGATGGGCGAGCGGCGAGTGTCTTATCTTGGATACTCATACGGCACGACGTTGGGCCGCGCATATATGGCCCTGTTCCCGCAGCGGGTGGACCGGTTCGTGCTCGACAGCAACACGCATCCGACGCGGACGGGGCGTGACAACTATCGCCAGTTCGGTCCGCAGTTCGAGCGGATGCTGCGGGAGTTCAGCGACTTCGCGGCCGGCAGATACGGCCTGGGCGACGACGCCCGGTCGGTGCGCGCGACCTTCGAGGCGATCCTCGCGCGCGCGGCGCAGGCCCCGATTCCGTCGGGCGAGCTCACGTTCAGCCTCACCGATGTCCGTGAGATCACGTTCCGGCTGCTGTACGCGGAAAACCGGTTCGACTGGCTGGCACGGTTCCTGGTCGCGATGCACGCGGCGCAGCCGTTGCCGCCCGACATCGCCTTCCTGGCCGACGTCAGAGGGTGGGAGACGCCACCGCCCGCCGACAACGGGATCGCCACGTTCTTCCTCATCGCCTGCTCCGACGACGCTTGGTCGCGCGACCTCGAGCGATACCAACGGGAGCTGCGGCTGGACAGCAGGCTCTACCCGTTCGTCGGGCCGCCATTCGCCAACATCTGGCCGTGCGCGTTCTGGCCGCGGGTCGACCACAAATCGTCCACTGTGGACGGCAGCCCGGTTCCGGTGCTGCTCATCAACTCCACCGGCGATCCTTCGACGCCCTACGATGGCGCGGTCGCGACGCGGCGCATGATGCCCAACTCGCGCCTGATCACCGTGCCGGTCAGCCATCACGCGGTGCTCGGCGAATATCCGAGCCCGTGCGTCGAACAGGCCGCGGTCGGCTACCTCACCGCAGGCGTCTTGCGCGACGTGTTCTGTCCAGCCACCACCACCACCCCCGCATCCGCTGCCGCCCTCACACCCACCGCACCTCCACGCGCCGCCACACCCCCGCTCCGGGCCGGCGCCCCACCGCTACAGGCCACCATGTCACCACTTCGGGCCGGCAGCGCCCCGCTCTGACTCCGACCCATCCCGCCACAACTAACCGCACGACACCGGCCCGCATGCGGCGCAAACTCGCAGCGCGGTCGCGTTCCGCCGACCGCTGACGACCGCTGACGAGCGCTGACGAGCGCTGACGCAGGCTGGCCCAGGCCCGGCCGGGCCAGCCCCGGGCCGGCACCCTGCCGCGTCCGGGCGGCAGACCGATGCCACCCCTTCTTCGCCCGACGCTTCGAACGTCCAATGCGGACACTCCTGCTCCTCGACGTGACAGCGACGTCGCAGGCGGCCCTGCCGCAGGTTCAAACCCGGACCAACCGCGCAGGCCGATCCGCTCCCGGGCGCGAGTCCGTTGTCACAACCGATAAAGCATCCTAGGAACATAGCTGGCTCCGCACACCCGCCGTTCAGACGATTGCCGCCACCGACCACGTCTACGCACCGTCGCTCGACGTGCCCGGCAGGGGCCGCATCCGGTCAGCGTGCAGACGCCGGCTCCGGTTGGACCTGCGGCACCGACGGCCCCGGTCGACCAATCCCACCCGACAGGCGCGACGTCGATTGCTCAAATTGGACTGGTCGTGTTTGACTAGTCGCATGTCTTCGACCCGGTTGTTCGTCCTCGGTGAACTGGCCCGCCGGGGACCGATGCACGGCCACCAGATCCGCCGGGCGGCGCAACTCGACCACCTCGATGTCTGGACCGACGTCAAGCCGGGCTCGCTCTACGGCGCGCTGCGCAGGATGGCGGCCGAAGGGCTGGTGCGGCCCCTGCGGACAGAACGCGAAGGTGCACATCCGGAACGGACCGTGTACGAGATCACCGAGGAGGGCCGGCATGAGCTCGCCATCCATCGCTCCAAGGCACTGCACGACGCCCGGCTTCGTCCCGATCCGGTCGATCTGGCGTTGGCCCACGCGCAGGACATGGACGACGAATTGGTGCTCGCAGCGGTAAAGGACCGCCACGGGTCGCTGACCCGCCAACAGCGGTCCCTGCTTCACCTGCGGGACCAGGCCGAGCCCTACCTCACCGACCTGGAGCGCCTGATTTTCGACCACAGCCTGCGGCGGCTGCAGGCCGAGTTGGACTGGCATGACCAGTTGCTCGGCCAATTGCCGAAGCTGCTCGCCACCGCCGGAGCAACCGCCCAAGCAACCGCCCAAGCAACCGCCCAAGCAATCACCAGAGACGAAGGGCCGAAACATGGTTGACCGCATCGCCGTCACCGGTGCGACCGGGCTCATCGGACGTGCCCTCGCCGCTGCCTTGGTCGCGCGCGGCGATGAGCTCGTAGTCCTGGCCCGCGACCCCGCCCACGCACGCGACAGCGTCCCCGGCGCCGCAGAATACGTGCCATACCAACAGGAGTCCAATGGTGCCTGGACACGCGCATTCGCAACGGCCGACTGTGTGGTCAACCTCGCCGGGGCATCCCTGTTCCGCCCGTTCACTGGATGTCGGTACCTGCGGAAGGTGACCCAGCAGCGCATCGACGGCACCGATCGTCTAGCCACGGCTCTGCGCTCGGCCGTGCGACCACCCCGCGTACTGATCAATGCCTCGTCCGTCGGCGTCTACGGATTCGGCCCGCTCTCCGATGAGGAGGTCGACGAGGACACAGCACCGCTACCGGGCTACCATGCGGAGGGATCGCTGGCCTGGGAAGCCGCCGCATCGCGGGTCTCACCATCGGCTCGGGTGGTCCTCCTGCGGATGGGCTACGTGTTGTCCGCCGACGGCGGAGGCCTTCCGTACCAACTGCACCAGGCCCGCCAGGGCAAGGCCGCCTACTTCGCGCCCGGGACCCAGTGGGCGGCATGGGTTCACCTGGCAGACGTCGTCAACTTCGCCGTTGCCGCCATCGACGAGCAGCGCTAGCACGGCGCGTACAACCTGGTCGCGCCGCAGCAGGTGCGAAGCCGGGAGTTCGCCGAAACCTTGGCACGGGTGGTCCACGCGGATCCACCACGGCAGACGCCAGCCGTGCTGGCGCATTTGTTCGTGGGAGCCGGTGCCGTCCCCATGTTACGGGGCCGACGGGTCGTGCCTGCGCGGCTGAACCAGGCAGGCTATCGGTTCATCCATCCAGACCTGCGGGACGCGTTGCAGGCGTGCGACCAAGCCCTGGTCACCTGATTGGCACCGGGCACAGACCACGGTCCGATCACGACGGCCGGATGACTGTCGTGATCGGACCGATTTTCTTTCATCAGCCTATCTTGTACGCGCGGATCGTCGTCTGAGTCACGGAGTTGCCGGCGAAGTCGACGGCCGTGGCGCGCAGCGACACGAATCCGTTCATGCTCGGGTGGGTGACGGTGGCGGTGCGGTTGGTGCCCGTCCCGCTCATCGTCGCGGTCTGCCAGGTGGCACCGTCGTCGGTCGAATACTCAACGGTGATGGTGTTGATGCCGGCGACCGGCGAGTTGGGCTGGGCCACGGCCGTCAGCGGGATGGCAAACGCCGTGCCCGCCGGGGCGGTGTTGGTGGCACCGAGCGCCGGCCGCAGCGAGACGCTCCAAAGTGGAAGCCGCAGGATCGCGTTGGGGTCGACCGACGACGAGCTGAAGTTCCATACCGCGCTGACCTGTGTGCCCAGCTCGATCGGCCCGCCGCGCTGCAGGCTGACCTCCAGCGTGTAAGGGCTGTATGCCGCCGGGACCTCCACCGCGCCACCGATCGGGGACGGGTAGGGGGCCTCGGCGATCACCACGCCGGCCCGCTTGAGCACGGCTTGGCCGCTCGTCCCGGGCACGGTGAACGGCGCCGACCCGGGATGCCCGGCGTGGCCGTCGCTGTCCCCGATCATGGGAACGTTGAACGCGATCGTGTTGCCGGTGCGGATCACCCAGTCGAACGGCCGCACGACCGTGCCCGACGCTGGGCCGTACACCGGTTTGTTCCACGTCTCCGTGGCCGTCGTGCCGGCCGTGCGCTGCCGCAGCGCCGATTCCAGCGTGACAACCCGGGCGGGCGGGAACGCGGTCTCGTCGTCCTCGAAGAACATCGACCACCACCGGACATTGCTGTCGGTGTTGTAGAACTCGGTCCGGGTCAACGGCGGGTCGAGCGGCAGCAACCGGGTGCTGAACGTGTTCATGAACCGTCCGCCGGGATGTGCCTGGCTTTCCTTGTAGCCGGTGGCCGCGCTTGTGTGCCGGCCGATGGTGGCGTCGACGCGGGCGAGTTGCGTGGCGCTCACGGTGCGGGTGAACCCGGTCGGGAACCGTTGCTCGGGGAAGTACGCGAGGTGGTAGGTGGTCGGCGCGTTGCGCGGGTCGGTGCTCCCGGGCGGCGCCACCGCGAAGGTGAAGCGCAGCTTGGCGATGAACCCGAAGGTGAACACCGACGGCGGGCCGAGTTGAGCCGTCCACACGGCCCCGCCCTCGACCAGCACGGAGACCGACTGGGACGGGTTGGCGTTCCACACTTCGGCGTTGACCTCCGTGGCCCATCGCTGGGCCGCCGGGTTGGGCACGGTGACGTTCACGGGTTGCGCGATCGCCGCGTCGAGCTGCATCGTCGTCGTGGACGGCGTGATGGTCAGCCTCGGCTGGACCAAAACCGAGACATTCTGGTAACCCGGTTCTGGAATCGCGCTGTAGAAAAGATAGTCGCCCGTTTCAATGAATACCGTCCGCGGTCCGACCGGCCCGACGCCGGGGAAGGACAGCAGCGGGTAGACCGGTTTGCCCGGCGTGAGCGGCAGCAGCACGGTGAAGTATCCGTCCTGGAACTGCCCGGACCGGTTGCGGTGGTTGAAGGTGACCTCGGCTCCCTCGGGCCCCCGGTCGACCGCGAACGGTGTATTCACGACCGCGCTCGGGCCGGTCGCCGTCACGTACCCCCCATAAAATCCATCAGGCCCGGCCACCGATGTCGTCGCGGTCAGGGTGACCGACGCGGTGCCGCCCGGGGGCAGGCTGAGCGATGTGGCGCTGAGCGTGAACATGCCGTCTGGAGCGGGCCCGCCGAACGGGTCCCGCGCCACGAGCGAAAGCGCGAGGGTCAATCCGTTGGCGGTGTCGGTGTTGGTGTAGGTGATGGTCCGGTTGAGCACTGGATCGTCCTCGTGCGGCCCGTTTTGGCGGCCCAGGCTCACGCTCGGCGGATCGGCCAGCACGCTTGACGTGTAGGCGCGCGCCACGTCGACCCGTCCCGCGCCCTGGAAGAAGACCGGTGCGGTGTCGGGGTTAGCGGTGGCCGAGCCCATCAACGCGGCCTTCAGCTGTGCCGGTGTCCACGTTGGACGCCGCTGGGCCAGGATCGCCGCGGCGCCCGCGACGTGCGGTGCCGCCATCGACGTGCCGCTCTGGTCGGTGTACAGGTCGCCAGGCAGCGAGCTGGTCGAGCTGCGGGCGGCGGTGATGGCCACGCCCGGCGCGGTGATGTCGGGCTTGATGGCCGTGTCACCGGCTCGCGGTCCACGGTTGGAGAAGAACGCCAGCCCGTCGCCGGGATCGACCGCGCCGACGGAGACCGCCGCGTCGGCGGTGCTCGGTGAGCCGACCGAGAAGGGCTGTGCGCCGGTCACGGTGTTGCCGGACGAGATGACAAACAGTGTGCCGTGGCTGGTGGTCAGCGCGTTGACCGCCTGCTCCAGCGGGTCGACGCCCGCGGCGTCCGGCCCGGACAGGCTCATGTTGATCACGTCGGCGCCCTGCTGTGCGGCCCACTCCATGCCGGCCAGGATCGCCGACTCGGTGCACAACCCGCTTGCCGTGCACACCTTGGCGTTGAGCAGGCTCGCGCCCGGGGCCGCGCCCCTGAACGCGCCGCCCGAAGCAGCGCCGGTGCCCGCCACGATCGACGCCACATGGGTGCCGTGGCCGAGAAGGTCCTCGGTCGTCGGCTCGGTCGTGAAGTTTTGCGCGGCCACCACTTTGCCGGCCAGATCCGGGTGGGTGGCATCGATGCCGGAGTCGACCACGGCCACCTTGGTGCCGGTGCCGTCGAACCCGGCCGCCCATGCCGTGGGGGCGCCGATCTGCGGCACGCTCTGGTCCAATGTGGTGCGGCGTAGCCCGTCCAGCCAGACCTTGGTCAGCCCGGGTCGCAAGCCGTTGCCCTTTGTCAGCTCGCGCCACAGGCCGGCCCGCTGCGCCGGTCCGGCTCGCAGGGCCAGCCCTCGGATGCTGGACAGCTCACGGTCGACCTTTGCCCCGGCACGGGTCAGCCCCGCGACCCCGGCACCCGGCTCCCGGGTGACGATCAGCGGCAGGTCGGCCGTGCCGCCCAGACCGGACTCCAACAGCGCGGTGACGTCGAACAGCCGGGCGTCCAGCGTGCCCAGCCCGACAAGCCCGGCGGCGTCGGACGGCAGCACGTTGAGGTGTCCATTGTGGACGTAGCTGTAGAACTTGATGCCCCGCCGCGCGGGGTTGTCGGTGACGCTGTATCCACCCCCGGAGACCGTCAACCGGTCCCCCGTCACCAAAATGACCTGCCCTGACGCCATAGTCGCGCCCGCTGGGGCAGACGATGGCGTTGTCGTGGCGCCGGCGCTGGCGCCCATGGACAGCATTGCTCCGGTGAGCGCGACCGTGACCAGGCCGCAACCCACCCTTCGAGGTGTAGTCAAGGATCCTCCCCGCATTTCCCGCACCCATGACACGAATGGGCGTCAAGAGGAATCCTCGGCCGAAATGCCACCCCGGGTCATCGGTACTTTTACCCATACCGCTGCCGCGGGAGGTGTCGCGAAGCTCCCACGAGCAAACGGTAGGCAAGCTCGAACAGATGTTCTAAAGTGCTGGACATGCGGGAGACTGCGTCCATCTTGCACGCCGACCTCGACGCGTTCTACGCGTCGGTGGAGCAGCGTGACTTCCCATGGCTGCGCGGCCGCCCGGTCATCGTGGGCGGCGGGGTGGTGCTGGCCTGCAGTTATGAGGCCAAGGCCCGCGGCGTGCGCACCGCGATGGGCGGACGGGCGGCGCGCCAGCTGTGCCCCGAGGCGATAGTCGTGCAGCCGCGCATGTCGGCCTATTCGAAGGCGAGCAAGGCGGTCTTCGAGGTGTTCCGCGACACCACGCCGATGGTCGAGGGCCTGTCCATCGACGAGGCGTTCCTTGATGTCGCTGGGCTGCACCGGATCGCCGGGCCGCCCGAGGGGATCGCGCGGCGGCTGCGCGAGCGGGTCCGCGAGGACGTGGGTCTGCCCATCACCATCGGGGTCGCGCGCACCAAGTTTTTGGCCAAGGTGGCAAGCCAGGTGGCCAAGCCCGACGGCCTGCTGGTCGTGCCGCCCGACGGGGAGCTTGCGTTCCTGCACCCGCTGCCGGTGGCGTTGCTGTGGGGCGTGGGCACGGTGACCGAGGCCAAGCTGCACGAGCGCGGCATCCGCACGGTCGGCCAGGTGGCCCGGCTCGGCGAGGCCGCGCTCGTGTCCCTGCTCGGCGCCGGGGCCGGGCGCCATCTAAATGCGTTGGCACACAACAGGGATCCGCGTCGGGTCGACGTCGGTCGCAGGCGCGGCTCGATGGGCGCACAGCGCGCGCTCGGCTCGCGGCCGCGCTCCACGGCCGAGCTGGAGGCCATGCTCGCCGGGCTGGTCGACCGGATCGCCGGGCGCATACGCGCGGCCAACCGACCGGGCCGCACGGTCACGCTGCGCCTGCGGTTCGCCGACTTCACCCGTGCGACCCGTTCGCGCACGCTGCCGCGCGCCACGACGACCACACAGACCATTTTGGACACGGCGCGCGGGCTGCTGGCCGAGGCACAGCCGCTTATCACCGAGCGCGGCCTCACACTGATCGGCGTCTCCGTGGGCAACCTGGGGCGCAACGGTTTCGTGCAGTTGGAGCTGCCGTTCGAGCGGCAGGACCAAAACTCGCTCGACACCGCGCTCGACGCGGTGCGCAAACGCTTCGGCTCGCAGGCGGTCACGCGTGGCGCGCTGGTCGGCAAGGACCCCGGCCTGGTGATGCCGATGCTGCCCGACTGAAGAAAAGTTTCCATTCTGTTTGGCGCATTGTCGAACAGATGCCATCGGGGGGTACCGGCTGGATCCCAACGATGAGCTCATGACCTTCACACGACGTACCCTTCTCGCGACCGGTGCCCTCGCCGGTGTCGCAATCGGACCACCGAGTGCCGCCTCCGCCCAACCGCTGTCCGACCCGTTCACGCTGGGCGTCGCGTCCGGCGACCCCGACCACGACGGCTTCGTGCTCTGGACCCGCCTCGCGGTCGAGCCGCTCGCCGAGGACGGCCTCGGCGGGATGCCCAACCGGATAGTGCCCGTGCAGTGGCAGGTCGCCGCGGACGAGCGCTTCCGCCACATCGTGCGCGCCGGTGTCACGCTCGCGCGGCCCGAGTCGGCCCACTGCGTCCACATTGAACTCGGCGGGCTGCTGCCCGGGCGCGAATACTTCTACCGCTTCGGCGTCGGGTAGCACCTGTCGCCGGTCGGGCGCACGCGCACGGCGCCCGCGCCGTGGGCAATGACCGCGGGCCTCGCCATGGCTTTCGTGTCGTGCTCGCAGTATGAGCACGGCTACTTCACCGCGTATCGCCGGCTCGCCGAGGACGAGCCCGATCTGGTGCTGCACCTGGGCGACTACCAGTACGAGTACGCGAAAGGCGTCTACACCATCCCCGGCGGCAACCCGCGCGACCACGAGGGACCGGAAACGGTGACGCTGGCCAATTATCGGCAGCGGCACGCGCAGTACAAGATGGATCAGGATTTGCAAGCGGCGCACACGGTCGCGCCCTGGCTGGTGGTCTTCGACGATCACGAGATTGAGAACAGCTGGGCCGACGAGGTGCCGGAGCAGCCGGACGCCAACTTCCTGGCACGGCGGGCCGCCGCGTTTCAGGCCTACTACGAGAACATGCCGTTGCGGCGCAGCAGCATCCCGCGCGGCATCGACATGCAGCTGTATCGGCGGATCCGGTGGGGCCGGCTGGCCAACTTCCACATGCTCGACACGCGGCAGTATCGCGACGATCAGGGCTGCGGCGACGGCTACCGGAACTGCCCGGCCGCGGTCGACCCGGCCCGCTCGATCACGGGCGCCGAGCAGGAGGCATGGCTGCTCGACGGCTTCCGCCGATCGGAGGCGCGCTGGGACATCCTCGGACAGCAGGTCTTCTTCGCGCAGCGGGACAACAACGCCGGACCGGCCAAGGTGACGAGCCAGGATGCATGGGACGGTTATGTGGCCTCCCGCGACCGTATCACGCACGGCTGGGTCTCGGCGGGCGTGCGCAATCCCATCGTGCTGACCGGTGATGTGCACGCGCACTGGGCCAGCGACCGGAAGCTCAACTACGACGACCCGTCCTCGCCCACCGTCGGCGCGGAGTTGGTGTGCTCGTCCATCACGTCGGGCGGCAACGCAGATGGCCGGGCCGCCGCCCCGGCCGCGCACGCCCTGTCGGGGGCCTTCGCTTCGCGACCGACAAAGTTCGACGCCTGCCCACATGGGTGGCCACAGCACCAGCGAAATTGACTCCGTTCAGGCCAAGCCGTGCTCTTGCGCGCCTGAGGTTCAACGCTTCGCGATGCGTTGAACCTCAGGCGCTGCGGGATTATGGCGGCGTCGACCGGCGCAGCCGGCGCCAGTAGTTATCCTCTTCGGCCAGGCTCGGCTTTACCGGGATCGGTTTGGTGCCCGCCTTGGCCTTCGCCCACCGCGTGGGCACGTTCAGCTCCAGCTCCCGGCCGGCGGGCAACGGCTTGTCGGGGTCGAATTCGGGCAGGATCCCGGGGTTGGCCAGAAACAGGTCGTGCGCCTTGGCGCTGGTGTTGAAGTACATCAGCGAGATGTCGCGCAGGGTCTCGCCTTGCTGCACGGCGTGCCGGTTGCCCACATCCTTGTTGAACGCCACGATGGCCGCGCCGACGGTGTCGCTCGTGTGCTGCGTGATGCGGGCGAACTCCTTGGTCAGGTGCGGCCGCGGCGTCGACGAGCCCGTGTTGGTCGGGTCGTAGTCGAATCCCCATTGGATGGCGCCGTAGGAGACCCCGATGTCCTCCGCGTGCGCCGTGGTCTCGAACCGGAAAGTGCTGATGTTGGGCCCGCCGCCGGGCAGATCCGTCATCACCGCGCTTTCCGGTTTGCCGCCGACCGGGTTACGCCCGATCGCCCGGCCATGGCTGCTGCCGCCCAGATTGAGCTCGCCCACCTTCGACGCGACCGGCTTGGAGCGAAATTCCAGGTGCGGATAGTTGCCCGACACGTTGGGGTCGCCGGGCTTGCGCGGCTTGGCGTTCTTGGCGTCGATGTCGAGGCTGTAGTCGGCCTGCACGGCTCCCGGCACCGTCAGCACGATGCCGGCGGGCAGCGGCGCCTGCGGGTCGGGGTCGAGGCGCAGACCCTGGTTGGCCTCGTGCAGCCGTGAGGCTCCCTCCGGGACCCCATAGTGTTGAATGGCAACGGAGGCAAGGGTTTCGCCCTTGCGGGTCTCGTGCGCGCGGGTCCGCTCGGCCGTGCGGATCCGGTCGACGATCTCCTCGCCGGGGTGCGACGGACCCCAGGGCAGCGCCTTGCCAAACGAGCGCACCTGGGCGATCTGCAGAAATGTGATCTGATCGGTCACCGGGCCGGCGCTGTCGGGCATGAACTCGATGCGGACCTGCTCGGTCAGCCCGACCTTCGGTTCCGGTTCGATGTCTATCGTGTACTCGCCGTGCGCCACCCTGCCGGTTTGACGCAGCTTGAAGTGCGGTGTCACGCCGGTCAGCAGCGACGGGCGGGCCAACCGTCCGGAAAGGACATCGCCCGCCGCCCGATCGGCATCCGCCTCCGCCTCGGCGCGGGTCGCGTTGCCTGCGCCCCGTGACTGCACGACGTGGGCCAGCTCGTGCGCCAGCAGGCCGGCCGAGTATTCGCCCCGGCCGAACAGGATCGCCGACCCGAGCGTGACCGCCCGCGCCCCAAGCGAATCGACCGCACGGCCGGCCCGCTCGTCGTCGAACACCCGCACGTCGCGGAAGTCGTGCTGGAACCGCGACTCCATGAACTCCCGCGTCTCGGGCGCTATCCGGCGCCCATGCGCGGTCGCCACCTGCTGCACCGGCTCGGCCCGCTCGCCCATGCCCGCACCCTAGCTTGATCGTGGCCCGTTGGTCAGGTCCACTATCCGACCCGCGCGCATGGAAGGCCACTGCGGCGGGTCCACCGCCCGATCGGGCTCACCCCGCTCGGCCGATGAGGCGCAGGCCGAGCCGGGGTCACCACGTGCGTCACGGACCTGCCGTCCCGCAGACTCTGGGAGAGCCGTGAAATCGGGGGGCCCGGGCCGTGCCGGCCCGGGCGGATTCTTCATCGGCCGAACCAGTCGAACAGTCCTTCCGCGAGCACGAGGACACGCCCGCGCTCCGAGTGCGCCCAGGCGAGCAGCGCCCCACGGTTGGTCAGTTTGATCGGCACGAAGTCGCGCAGGCCCAGCGCGCGGGTGTCGTCGGTCCGGTCGCCGTCGAGCAGTGGCGTCATGGCCTCGCCGAGCAGCGGATGTTGGCCGCCGAACACGCCGAGCCACACGCCGCGCCGTCCATTGTCGACAGTCACCGCGGCCGCCACGCCGAACCTGCCCGGGTGGGGGATGCCGCTGCTCGTCACCGGCGGGCCGATCCGCGCCACGCGCGCCGCGGGCTCCCCCGGCAGCGGATCACCGGTGCGCACAAGCACTTCGGGCTCGACCATCAGCGGCGGCCTGCTGTAGAGCGCGTCGCCGCCGTCGCGCAGCCGTGCCTTGACGAAGCCCATCTGCACGTTGACGGCCGATCGGCTCGACAGCCGCGCGATCTCGCCGCCCTCCGCGACCCGGTCACCCGAGATCACGTGGCTCGGGTCGGCGATCAGTGCTTTGCGGTATCGGCCCGTGTCGCCGCGCAGGGTCGCGACGCAGCACAGGGCCAGCCCGAGCCGCGAGATCCGGAAGTCCTCCACGACATGGCCGCCGATCGTGCTCCCGGTCGCGAGGCACTCCACCGGTTGCCCGTGCGACGGGTGCAGGACCGCGACCTTGCGCCCGTCGGGGCGCCTGGCCACGAACGCCGCCAGATAGCGGCGATCGCCGCCTTCCGACAGCCACGTGCTGAGCGTCGGCTGGGCGAAAGACTCATATCCGTCACCGATCCGCGCCGTTGTGTCCTTTGTGGACATATATAGTACGCCGTCGGCGTGATAGAGGCATAGGCCGCCGTCGGCGAGGTCCACCCCGCCGAACGACCGGGCACGGGCGATGACCCGCTCGGCGCCGCCTGACACGAGCACGAGCTCAGCACGCTCACTCGCGCCCGACTGGTACGCGCTGAACACCACCTCGCCGTCGTCGCTGACGGCGGCACTGCGCAAGCGCCTGCCTCGGCCGTCGCCGTCGAGCGCCACGGTGCGCAGCGGCCCGACGGCGACTCCGGTGTCTGCTGTTGCCGTCATTCGAGGATCGGTTGGTAGGGGCTGGGCGGACGGCCGGTGGCGGTGCGGTCGACGACCCGGATGTTGGCCGTCGGCGTGCCCGTCGCGCCGATCTGGACCGACGTCGCGCCGTCGCCGCTGAACACGGTGTAGCTGCCGCCGGCGAGCCGGGTCGGCGTGCTCAGCGTGTACCGGCCGGAGGCGTCGCAGCGCCCCTCGTAGGTCAGCTCGCCGTCGCCGAGGGCGACGAACGCGTTGGGCACAGGGACGCCCGCGGAGTCGAGCACCTGGCCCTGGACCATGCCGACACCGCCCGTGATCGGCCCCTCGTCGGTGACGAGCAGTGTCTTCCACAGCCGGTCCCAGTACAGCCAGGTGAACCGGCCGACCCGGTCGTTCCACAGCCGGCTGCCGCCCGTGGTCTGGATGTTGACGTCGGTCCGCTCCTGCACGCCGATCGTGGTGATCTCGATCGACCTGCCTTCCTCGAACATGCTGCGGATCGTGATGATGCCGGCGATCGAGTTCTCGAATCCCTCGCGTTTGGTGATCGTGGTGAGGCTCGTGTCGGTGGTCTTGATGGTCACGGTCGAGCCCGACGTCGTGGTGCGGTCGAACGTCAGCGGCACGGAGCTTGGCCCGACGATGATCTGCCCGCGGAACTTGTAGCGCGGCTTGGCCAGGCCCAGCGCGCGCCCGCTGGTGTTGGCGGCCGTGAGCGGATACATGGCGCGCACGGCGGCGATGGTTTGCGCCCCGAGAAGCCCACGGTGGCCGAGCGTGTCATTGGGATCCTCAAGCGCCCGCACGGATGTGATCATCAACGTGTTGACCGTGGCGAGCTTCCACCGGAAGCCGCTCAGGTTGCCCGACAGGAAGACCTTGGGTTTCTGCAGGAGCATGAACCCGGTGTCGGCGACGGTGGCGTACCCGTCGGTGCCGGCCGCGGCATGGCAGTCGACCGCGAGGTGTTCGTCGCTGTTGATGGTCACGGCCGTCGTCGCCGACGTGCCGCTGGCCCGCTGGGTGAAGCTGTGGCCGCTGGCGCTGAAGCCGGGCAGGGCCACGGTCCGGTCGACCGACAGGGTTGTCGAGCGGTTCTCCACCGCGGTCAGGGAGAAGGTGCTGGTGCGGCGCTTGGTCACCGACCATTTGATCTCGCCTTGGAGGTTCAGTGGCGCGGATACGTAGGTGATGGGGATGGCGCTGAGCTCGATGCTGCCGGAGGTCTCGTCTTCGGCGTGGGCGGGCGGTGAGGCGAGACCGGCCGCGAGGGCCGCGCCACCGCCGACGACCGCCGTACGCAGCAACGCGCGCCGGGAAACCGATTGAGGGATCTGCATGCGCCAGACGCTAGGCCCGGCACGGGACGCGGTCATGCCCCCAGTTCGGGGGGCACGGCGAGATCGTCCTCGCGCACCCGGTTGGCCAGGTCCAGCTTCGTGTAGGTCGGGCGGCCGACCGCTTGGTACTTGGCCTTCACCCGATCCAGGTAGCACTTGGCCGTCTCGGGCCTGACGCCGACCACGCGGGCCGCCGCCTTCAGCGTCATCCCGGACGCGTAGGCCAGCAGCACGGCACGCTCCTGAGTGGACAGTTGCGGCCGCTGCGGCCGCGGGTCCCGCAGGCAGGCGAGCGCCAGCTCGTGGGAGAACGCCGTGGCGCCGCCCGCCACCTGCCGCACGGCGGCCGCCAGCGCGCCCAGGTCGTGGTCCTTGGTCAGGTAGCCCTGCGCACCGGCGGCGAAGGTCGACGCGATCCGCTCCGTGTCGCACGACACGCTCACCACCAGCACCCGGTGCCCGGCGGCGACGAGCCGCCGGACGTTGCGCGGCGGATCCGACCGGTCGCGCAGTGCCAGATCCAGCAGCACGACGCCGGTCGGGCCGGGCCACGCGGCCAGGAATTCGTCCACTGTGGACGCCGCCGCGACCAGCCGCAGGTCACCGACGTCGGCGATCCAGCGGCCCAGCCCGTCAAGCAACATGCGATCGTCGTCGATCGCGGCGACATCGATCATTGTCGTGTCCACGTCAGCTCCACGCACGTGCCTTCGCCGGGCGCGCTGTTCAGCGGGCCGTGTGCCGCACTGGGTGGCAGTCCGGCCGGTACCGCGAAAACCAAGACCGCCGCCCATGCGATGTCCATCCAGGCCACCCACTGCGGGAACCAGCCTCGCCGCCAGGCATACACGAAGACCGCCACGTTCCACGCGAGGGTGGCGCCCAGCAGCGCGCTGCCCAAGACCGTCACGCCGGCGCCGAACTGCCCCACCACCGACGGCACCAGGTAACTCAGGCGCTGCAGCCCCAACAGCACCAGCATGAACCGTTTCGCGCGTTGCTCACCCACGTCCCATACTCACGCACGCCGATGCCACACGGTTCGCAGCGGATCCGCAGCGAATTTATGGTGTTAACTGCAAGCATCCATCCTGCCGCCGACCTGCCTGGGAATCATTGGTGGAGAACAACGAAATGACGAGCACGGACATCGGCTCGGAAATCGCGAACGCGATGTACGCCCGTGATCAGACGTGCCAAACGCTGGGCATCCAGCTCGTGGAGGTGGGGCCGGGGCGGGCGAGCATGCGCATGCGCGTCGCCGACACCATGGTCAACGGGCACGGCATCGCGCATGGCGGCTTCCTTTTCCTGCTGGCCGACGCGGCCTTCGCCTATGCCTGCAACTCCTACGGGCCGGTCGCCGTCGCGCAGAGCGCGCAGATCACGTTCCTGCGCCCGGCCCGCGCGGGCGACGACCTGGTCGCCGACGCGACCGAGCGGTCGCGGCAGGGGCGCAGCGGGATCTACGACATCACCGTCCGCCACGCCGGCAGCGGCGCGGTGGTCGCGGAGTTTCGTGGGCACAGCGTGCTCGTCACGAGCCTTTCGAGCGGAGGATGAGCATGACGGATGAGACGTTGCGCCGCATGGTCTGGGTGTTTCCCGACCGGGAGTCGACCCGGGCGATTCCCAAGTGGGAGAAGGCCTTCTGGTTCGCCTACGAGGAGGTCGCCGGGGAGCTCGGTCTGGAGTGGACGTCGCACGCACCGGATGATGTGGCGGTCGACAACATGGACCCGGGCAACCCGAAGGTCTACGTCGCCGGGGAGCTCGTGACCCCGCGGGACACGCTGTTTATCACGTCGCTGTATTCGCTGCCGTATCACGCGCAGGACGTGTTCAACCAATACGCCCTCTATGCCGTGCTTGAGCAGTGCGGTTTCTACCTGCCCAACCCGCCGTGGCTCTCGCCGATCGTCAACGACAAGCTCGCGACCATCTTGTTTCTCAAGGATTCCCCGATCCCTCCGGTTCCGACCATCCGGATCGGCACGGGCCGGGATCTCGGGCATCGGCTCTACGAGCCGGTGCTGGCGAAGATGGAGTTTCCGGTGATCGTCAAGCCGGTCGGCTGGTGCGCCGGCTGGGGCATCTGCATGGCGCACAACATCGAGGATCTGCGCGGGCTGCTGAGCCTGGCGCAGGGCGGCGAGACCACCCTGGCGATCCAGCCCTATCTGGGCGCCAACACGATCGACTTCCGGGTCTTCATGGTCGACGGCAAGCCGCACACCGTGGCCCGCCGCACGCCGCCCACCGGCGCATACGTGGCCAACTACGGCCGAGGTGGTGGGGTGGAATATGTCCCGGTGCCCTACCAGCTCGCCGATGCGCTTGATTATTTCGCCGAGAGGGTACCGGTCCCCTTCCTGTGCGTCGATTTCCTGTTCGACGGCGAGCGTTTCTGGTTCTCCGAAATCGAGCCGGACGGCGCGATCGTCGTGCCCGATCCCGACGACGCGGCGGTCGTCAAGCGCCAGCGTTCCATCATCGAGGCGCGGTTCCGTGCGTATCGGCGCGCCCACGCGCAGTTCATCGGCGAGAAGGTGAAGGAGTTGAGCCATGTCTGAGTTTCTCGTTCACGCCGAGGCCACGGCGCCGGAACTGTCGCATGTGGACACGGTGCTGGCGCGGCTGCGGGCCGTGCCGTCGCTGGCCGACCGCTACGCCGGCCTCGACTCGGTCGGCTCGCTGGACGAGCTGGCCCGCGTGCCGGTGATGTTCAAGGACGACCTGCAGGTGGCGCTCGCCCACAACCCGCCGCGCGCAAGCGAAGGCGCGACGTGGATCTTCCAAAGTGGAGGGAGCACGGGCTCGCCGCAGGTCGGCTACTCCCCCACCGGGCTCTACATGCGCGAGGTGTACGACCACTGGAAGGCGCTCACGCCCGACGACGTGTTCGTCAACGGCTGGAGCGCGGGCAAGATGTGGGGCGCGCACTTCCTGGTCAACTGCTATGTGGACCACGCCGGATGCGTGGGCATGAACCTGGGCGCGATGACGAAGGCCGAATATGACCCGTGGCTGGAGTTCTTCGCCAACCGGCGGGTCACGGGCTATGGCGGCACGCCAAGCGTGCTGCGGCTCGTGTTCGGGCACGCGCGCGACGCCGGTGTGAAGCTGCCGGATCTGCGCAAGGTGCTGTGGCTGGGCGAGGCGTGGGACCCGCAGCTGGACGAGGACATCGCGGCGGTCGCGCCCAACGCGCGCCGCTGGGGCATGTTTGGCAGCACGGAGACCTGGGTCGTGGGCGTCAACACGCCCGACTGCGGCGCCGACACCTGGCACCCGCTGCCGTCGCATCTGGTGTGCGTCGGCGAGGACGAGATGCTCGATTTCACCACGCTCAACCCCGAATCTTTAAACCCTATTCTGCGGTACCGGACGGGAGACGCCGGCCGGATCGTCACGTGCCGGTGCGGCAAGCCGCAGGCGCTGCAGGTGCTGGGCCGGCGCGACGGGCTGATCAAGTTCCGTGGGCACCTGCTCAATGTGGACCAGCTCGTGGGCGACCTGGGCACGCTGCCGGGCGTAGGCAGGGCTCAGTTGGTGGTCAAGGACTTCGGCGATCGCGGCAGCGTGCTGGAGGTGCTGGTGCTGCCGTCCGGCTCGTCGGAGGATGGCTTGGCGGATCGGGTGCGCGAACACATCCTGGGGTCGGCGTTTGGGCCGAGCATCGTGTTTCAGCGCAACGCCGACGCGCTCGAATGCCGCGTTGTCGACGCACTGATCGGCAATGAGCGTACCGGCAAAATTTCCAATCTGGTCAAACGGAACATGCGATGAACCGCCTCGGTCGGGACTTCAATCTGCTGTGGGCCGGGCAGACCATCAGTCACGTCGGTGACCGGGTCACGCTGTTTGTGGTCCCGACCGTGCTCGTGTTCGTGCTGGGCTCGTCCGCCTTCGAGGTGGGCCTGGTCAGCACGGCGCAATATCTGGCCATCCCGCTGCTGAGCCTGGTCGCGGGCGCGCTCGTGGACCGGTGGGATCTGCGCACGCTGCTGATCGCGTGCGACCTGATCCGGTTCGGCGCGATCGCGGCCATCCCGGTGGCGTATTGGTATGGCGTGCTGTCGGTGCCGCTGGTGTTCGGGTGCGTGGCGATCGTGAGCGCGGCATCGGTGTTCTTCAACATCGGCTATATGCCGGCGGTGGCGTCCATTGTGGACTCCCAGGAGCTGGTGCGGGGCAACTCGCGGCTGGAGGCCAGCCGCACGGTGTCGGAGGTCGGCGGGCCGGCCGGAGCGGGCTGGCTGTATCAGTGGCTGGGCGTGGCGGCGCTGCTGGTCGACGCGTTGAGCTATCTGGCGTCGGCGTGGGCGATCCGGTCGATGCGCCCGTTTGGCGAGCGGACCGGCAACGGCACGCGCATCCTGACCCGTCTGGTGGTGGGCGTGCGCAAAAACTACACGGATCCGGTGCTGCGCAAGAGCACGGCCGGCACGCTGCTGGCCAACATCGGCGGGCCGATCTTCGTGACGCAGATGCCCGTGCTGGCATACCAGGGGTTGGGCCTGTCGGCGGGGCTGTTCGGCACCGTGATGTCGATCGCTGCGGTCGGTGCCGTGCTCGGTGCGGTCATCGCGCCCCGGGTGAGCAAGCGTGTCGGGTCGGGCAACATGCTCGGGCTCTCGATGGTGGCGCATTCGCTGTCGGGGCTCGGGATTCTCGCGGTGCCACGGCTGCCGGGCGCGGCCATGCTCGGGGTGACGCTGGCGTTCTACGGGTTCTTCTTCGCCTGGTACAACATAAACTCGGCGGCGGTCAGGCAGGCCCGGGTGCCGCTGAAGGATCAGGCCGTCATCCATGGCGCATACCGCACGGTCACGTGGGGCGTCATCCCGATCAGTGCCTTCGTGGGAGGCTGGATCGTGTCGGCGCTGACGCCGTCGATGGGTGTGCTCGGCGCGGCCAAGGTGACGATGCTCGCCGCCACGGTGATCGGGGTGTCGTCCATCATCCCGCTGGCGCGCATGCAGCGGCTGCTCGACACGGCCGCCCCCATGGAGCAACCGGTCCCGGTGGGTGTCCGGTGAAGACGGTCCTGATCACCGGCGCCTCCTCCGGCATTGGCCTCGCGTCGGCCCTGGCCGCCGCAGAAAGCGGTCTCCACGTCGTCGCCACGACCCGCAAACCCGTTGCCGAGCTGCGCGACGCGGGCGTGGAAACGGTTTGTCTGGACGTGACCGACGGACGGTCCATTCACGACTGTTTCGCCGGCGTGCTGGCCAGGCACGGCCGGCTCGACGCGCTCGTCAACAACGCGGGCGTGCTCGGCATGAGCCACACCCTGGAGCTCGGCTCGCTGGAAACCCTGCGGGCCGCCATGGACGTCAACTTCTTCGGCGTCATCGCGGTCAGCCAGGCGGCCATGCCCCACCTGCGGGAGACGAGAGGGAAACTCATCACCATCAGCAGCGTGCGCGGCGTCATCGGGCAGCCGTTCAACGAGGGCTACTCGGCGGCGAAGTTCGCGATCGAGGGTTTCATGGAGGCCCTCGCCCCGGTGGCCGCCCAGGTCGGCGTGACCGTGTCGCTCATCGAGCCGGCGGCCGTGCTCGACACGAGGTTTGTCTCCGGCGTCGACCCGGCCGCCATGCTCGCGGCGGCCGGGCCCTACACGGACGCCTTCCGCGCCTATCGCGCGTGGGTGGCCACGGGCGCGGTCGAGGCGGCGCAACAATCCCGCGACGTCGCGCAAGTCGTGGTCGGCACGCTCCTGGCGGAAAAGCCCGCCCTGCGCATCCAGACCAGCCAATACGGTCGCGAATACGTCGCACGCAAGCTCGCCGACCCCGACGGCGGGTCCATTTTGGACCTGACCAGCTCCTGGGTCACGGGCCGATCCAGTAGTTGATGCTCGCCCACACCGGGCGCCGGGCCGGTTTGTCGCGGTGCTCGCAAGCGTGCCAAAGATCCGCCAAGCGGGTGCCAGGCGGGCCTCGTCACCGTGAGCACATGACGAACAAGAACACCGGACCGGTCCTTTCCCGGCGGGGCCTGCTCGCGTCCGGAGTCGCAGCGGGCGTGAGCCTTGCCGCCGGACTGCCGGCGAGCCCGGCGCATGCTGTCGAATTCGATCGGCACAACGAGATCTGGGGTCAGCTGACCTACTACACGCCTACGGGGCAGCAGCTCGGATTCGATTACGAACCCAATTTCTACAACGAGCTCGAAGTGTGGCTGGGCAGGTGGTATTTCGGGACGCCGTCGAACTGGGTGACCCCGATCCAGGTCTGGAGCTACGGCGCCGGCGGCAACAAGCCCGGCCTGCACGGGTTGGGGCGGGCCATCGACATCTCGCACCTCTACACCGCCGACTCCAACACCACTGGCGGTACGATCGTCGGGTTCACGGGCCGCTACGACATCTGGCGGGGCTACGGAAGCACCGCCTTGGCCACGGCCCGCCGGCGATACTGGGCGACCGTCGCCAGCCTCAACGCGCACTTCGGGGTCGTGCTGACCTACCTGTACAACAGCGAACATCACAACCATGTCCACGTCGACAACAGTGAGCCGAAGACGTTCAACCGGTCCACGTCACAGGTGCAGATGGTCCAAGCGGCCTGCACCTACATCTGGGGTTACAGCACCGGCCTGGATGGACTGTGGGGAACGCAGACGGACACCAACTCCCGCAAGGTGCTCAACGAGCGCCTCGGCATCAGCGGTGGGCTGACCACCTCCACCAGCAACTGGGTGAACTTCTGCAACTACAGCATGGAGAAGGGCACCGGGAGGATCTCCCTCTGAGGCCCACGGATCCTTTGGCGCAGGCCTTTTTGCACCACGGCTTGCGCCTCCCGTCCACCCGGGGACCAGAGATCGACATATGTCGAGGTCATCAAATCAGGCTGCCGGGCTAGGCCGACGAGGCATATTCGACCTCGCCGAATTGCACGTAGGCGATCTGTCGTGGCCCCGGCAGGTCCAGGTATGGGCAGCCATCCACGCCCTGGCGCAGGGTGGCCGAATCGTCGCCGGGCGCGATCCACAACAGACGGCCCGAGCGCAGCCACCGCTCCAGCTCGAAGTCGTAGTCGGACACGTGCTCGAGGCTCATGTTCCAGCCGAGCCAGGTGCCGGCCGCGTCGTAAACGTAGTGCGTGTCGCTGCCCCAGGTGTTTACCAGCTCGACGGCGTCCGGGTTGGTGCCGAAGTAGGTGATCGCCCAGCCCGTGTGCCTGCCGACCGGCACCTCGGTGATGACCGCCCGGACACGGGGCACGTCCAGTAACCGTGGCACGACGAACGGCACCCCCGGGCCAGGGATCGCTTGGAAGGACGTGAACTCCACCGGCTCGGCCAGGCGCATCGCCCCGTTCATCGCGAGCCAGCCGCCCGGCATCGGGTCGGGATCCTCCCGCTCGGACGCCTCGTGCCGCCAGAACCAGCCGTCCAGGCCCGCGGTGTCGATCCGCCACCGCACGACCTCACCGGTGTCGGGCGAGCGGGCGACCGCCACCTCGGGCAGCAGGGCGAGGTAGCGGTCCACGATGGCCGATTGCTTGTCGCGCAGGTCCTGGGCGGCCACCCAGTCGTCGCTGGACATGGCCGCCAGCCGATCGCGCAGCAGACTGCCCTCGGCCAGCAGTGCCGCCCGCTCGGCGAGAAGGTCCCCCGTCATGCCTCAAAGAATAGTCCCGTTTGGACCGTCAGCGCGCCCGGCCGCGTCCCGCTATCGGGCTCCCCGGTCGAGGAACGCAATCCGCCACGACGCAAGGGACCCGAGCGGTGGTGGCCGGCAGGCTCAGACGACGAGCCCCTGCGGATCTCGCGGCAATGTTTGTGCACGCGCTCGTCGACACCGTGACCCACGCCGGCCACCTGGACATCGTCCGCGAGCTCGTCGACGGCAAGCAGTTCCTGGTCTTGGACCGCTAGCGGGGCGTCGTGCGCCAATCAATCCGTAGGCATCAACGACCACCCGGTCGCGATGCGCCTTCGGCGTTGGGCGCGACGCGAACAGTCACCGGCGGTCCTTCCGGGGCTTGCGGGGATGGAGGGATTCGCCGCGGGCGAGCATGTCGACGTACTCGGCCAGCTTGCGGTCCCGGGTCGTCGCGCGTTTGACGGCGTTGAGTCGGTAGACGATGGCGTAGCGGTTGGCTGCGTCCAGCTGGTCGAAGGTCGCGGCTGCGGCGGGATTGGCCGCCAGCGCCTGAGCTAGATCGGGCGGGGTCTGCGTGTCGGCCTGCCCGCGGTAGGCCGCTTGCCACCGTCTTTGCGCCTTGGCCACGTCGACGGCCGCGGCTCCGGCTGGCCGCATCCGTCCGGCCTGGGTGAGGCGGGCGACGTGCTCGACGTTTCGCGCGGACCAGGGCTGTTCGGCCGACGGGGAGTGAAACGCTGGCGATAGCTGTCGTCGTCGCGTCGAGCGATCTGTCCGTCGATCCAGCCGAAGCACAGTGCTTCGTCGAGCGCTTCCGCGTAGGTCAGGGCCGTCGTCTGCCCGCCCTTCTTGTGAAGCACCAGCCAGACCCCGGGGTGGTCGCGACCGGATGAACACCGCCGTCGAAGCGATTGCGACGCTCGGCCCGTCGGCCCCGGCCGCCCTCGTCGCGATGCACGAGTTCCTCGACGGCGGATCGGTAACGCAGCTGAGCTCCGTGCTCGGCCTGACTCACTCGGGCACCGTCCGCCTCGTCGACCGCCTCGCCGCCGAAGTCCTCGTCGAGCGCGTCGGAGCACAGGACGGACGGGCTGTCTCCGTTGTCCTGACCCAACGTGGCCGGCGGACGGCCGCACGGATACTTCAAACGCGCGAGAAGTCACTGGCGAGCGCACTGTCCGCTTTGTCCCCGGATGAGATCGACAATCTTGCGGCGGCGCTGGACACGATGTTGACCACGGTGACCCTCGCCAGAGCTGAGGAACGCTCCGCCCGCACCAACGACCGTCCACAGCCTTGGCTGTGTCGCCTCTGTGACTTCGCCGCGTGTGGCCGTGGCGAGGGCAACTGCCCAGTCAACAACGTGGTGACGACCAGCGCTGCCGTGGCGACGACCTGAGCGGACGGCAACAGAACCAGAACGAAGGTGAAGGCGGCGACGAGGCTCGCCGACCAGCGGTCGGAAATGAATGCCTGCTTCGTCACGAAAACGATGTCGTCCGCGATGGTGCGGAGACGAACAAGCCGGGGCATGGCGACCGATAACATAGATGAACCAGATTCCCTGAGAACCACGACGCAAGGCGCCGTTTCCCATAGCAGGAAACGGTCGGTTGGCGGCTCGACCCGAGGCCGGGTCGTCCGAGCGGACAATCCGGATCGGCTAGATGTTTTCCCTCCAATAGGTCCGGCCCGATTCGGGCAGGGTCGAGATCGGGTCGTAGTAGACGTAACGATCGCTTGTCCAGTAGGAGATTCCGCGTTCGCGGTCGTATGAGGTGACCTGGTGCACCCACCGCTTGCCCAGGTAGGG
>JBIOYB010000395.1:0-13068 GCA_044869915.1 Allorhizocola sp. | reverse complement strand
GAACATGTCCAGCAGCAGCTCCAGCAGCCGGGTCTGCGCGGCAACGCGTTTGAGCTTGGCGCGCGCGACGCTCCAGTCGGAGGCGACCACCTCAGCGTGTCCCTGGAGGTTGCGCAGATCGCGTTCTGGATGGCCTTCTGATGCCGTCCCGCTCGGGTCTGCCCGGATCAACCTGGCACCGAACAGCGGCCCGGAATCCGGCATCCTTCCGCCGTGTCGATCTGGCGTACATGGCCGACCGCGTACAGCTCCCCGCAGCGATCTGCGTCCCGCCAGACGCGGTCGCGGAGCTGTCATCAAGCTCCAATCTCGACGGTCGACCCTGCCGCCTTCTCAACAAGCCGAGGGCCTGTTTCATAAGTGACTCGTCTCGATATTATTCTCGCCTGGTGATGTCATCCGACGCGATCGTAGCCAGGTGCCTGACGTTTGACGACGAGCAGTCCCGGGCCAGTGCACTGACGGGCGTCGCAGAATACCTGGACCCTGAAGGCCTTGTCCTGGCATGGCAGACGCTGCCCTCGTTCACCGACGAACATGCCCAAGCGCGTGTGGTTTATGGGGTGCTCCGGCGTCTACCGGCGATCTTCGCCGAACAGGCCGTTGAGCTCGCGATGACGATGCGTCAGCGGTCCAACCGCATGGGTGTGTTGGCTAATGCATTTGCGTTGGTCGCCGAGCAAGACCGGGAGCGGGTGTTCGATCTTATCCTGCATGCCGAGGCCGGTCAGGGAGACTATTTCAGCTCCACTACGGTCTATAGCCTTGCGCCGCACCTGGATTCTGGCCAGCTCGACCGGATCGTCGAACTTCTGCGATCAACCGGCCCTGCCGAGTGTCTGGCCAACATTGCCGAGCACTTGTCCTCGCCCCAGCTCGACATCGCACTGGACGAGACCGCGCGGTTCCACGACGACAACCTTTGCGCCCTGTCGCTGACCCGGCTCGCACCATGGTTGGATCCGGCGCAGATCGCCGCCGCTGCGGCGATCGCGCAGAACCTCCGCGATACACCGTGCCGTGCTCGAGCCTTTGGCGGCCTGATCGCCTATCTGGACGGCTCGGCACGCCACCACGCCAGCGGGGAGATCAGCCAGGCCGTCATCACGTATCCGGACAGCTTGATCGCCCAGCTCGGACTGCACGCCGGCAAACAGCACATGGCCCGGGACCACCTGACCCCAATTATCGCCGCCGTCGGCCGCGACGATCACATGAATGCCCACCGCCTGACACAGCTCGCACCTTTTCTGGACCCTGCCGGGCTCACGCACGCCCTATCGGCCGCCGGGCGGATCTCCTTGCCGTGGGCTCAAGCTTCCGCCTTGACCGGGCTCATCCCGCATCTGTCTACGGAACAAGGCCAGATCGCCATCGATGAGCTATTCGCCATCGACGGGTTGCCAGAGATCATACGGGTGGAAAACCTGGTCAGGATCGCCAGCTTTCTGACCACAGCTCAAGTCGATCGGGTCGTGGGCCTTATCGGCTCACTTCAAACAGTCGGCACCCTCCCGTTCGGCCTCGAACGCACGGCCCAGTACTTCACCGCGGACCAACTCGAGGCCGTACGTGCCACGATCGCCCGACTGACCACCGGGAGCGAGGACGAACCGCAAGACCGGGATGACTATGAGGAAGACCCGGATGACTACGAGGAAATCGAGCAACTGGTTCAAAGCATCCGATCGGCGCGGTCCTAAGCCTCGATCCGTGGATCAGCTCGAGGATGATCTGTTCGACACGGCTAGATGATCATGGGCGGGTTGAGGGTGTGATTGATCCGCTGGCCCCGGTGTCCAGTGTGCTCGGTAACTCGGTCGTCGGGTTGAAGCGTGGCGTGGTGTTGCTGTGGGGGTGTCGGCTGAGGTTGAGCGTCAGGTAGCGAAGACCGCTTGCAAGAGGCGCAGCCAGGCTTCGGCTCGGGGCCAGTGCGTGGGCAGGTGCAGGACCGGGCGGCGTTGCGGCCGGGCGAGCCGAGCGGGGATGTTGATCATGTGGCTGCGCAAGGTGGCGCCTCGGGCGACGGCGTAGCGGGCCGTGCCGGTGAGGGCACCGGCCGCGCGCAGCAGGTTGTGGCAGATCGCGGCAAGGATGCACCAGGCGGCGTTGGCGGCGAACACACCGGAGGGTTGGTGGGCCCAGGGTCCGATCATCGCAGCTCAGAGGACACTCTCGTCAAAGCTCCACGCCGTTACCGGGCATCACGAACCGATCCAGTCCACGGATTGAGGCTAAGAGGGTGGCCCGCAAGCGCATGTCCGGTCCGGTCAGTGTCATCACCGTCTTGCGGGTGATCGCCAGTTCCGCCAATTCGGTTTCGGCCAGAGCGAGTTCGCCCGACAGCTTGGTGATCTGCTCGCGTAGGTGGTCGGTGGGCAGGACTGACCCATGCCGGTAATCTCAGCACCCCAGAAACGAGCGGAGGCTTGCGGGCACCGGCGACTGGCACATCTTGGGCATCGGGTTGTCGCGCACCGAGTCCTGCGGGCTGGTCGGGTTGCACGGGATCGTGAAGTGGTCCTTCCAATCGTAGTGCCGCCACGAGCTGCCGTTGTGCCGCAACACCATCCACGCGCACTTGGTCAGCGCGGGCGGGTTGCGCCCGATATCGTCGTTGAAGTTGAACGTGCCGAAGGCGGCGGCCCAGCCACCCTCGCACTTGGCACCGCGCACGATGCGGAAGTCCATCTTGTTGGGCGGGAACGCCGACTCGAAGGCCCGCGCAAACGTGGACGCACCCGGGCACGCGACCGGAGCGGGCGGCGGTGGGGGCGGCGGCGGCGGCGGCGGCACGGTCTTCGCCGCGATCGAGATCGTCCGCTCCGATTTTATGATCTTTTCTATGGAGGGTACCTGGTTGCCCAGCCACGCCAGGTAGAAGCCCGCACCGAGCACGGTCTGGACGATGGCCGACCCGAGCCCCAGCACGACCGCCTTGCCGAAGGCGAACGTCACGCCCCACGACAGCCCGCCCACGCATCCGATCTGCTGGATCCAGTTGGCGCCCACCATGCACTTGTTGTAGTTGAGCAACGCGTCGGACCAGTCCTTGATGAGCCCGGTGAAGGCGTCGAGCAGGTCGACGACCCGCCCGCCCGGGATGAAGGCGAGCATCGTGGTCGCGAAAAGGTATGTCCGATAGGCGTCCTGGTCGCTGCCCACACTGATCGAGGCGCCGCCCGCGCCGAACGGCACGCGCACCAGGTCGCCCGGCAGCACCAGCAGCGGGTCGGGGTGCAGCGCGCGTGTGGCGAGCGCCGCGCCGCCCAGGTCGGACGAAATTTTCGCCACCGTGCCCACGTCACCGCTGAGGGCCAGTTTGACCGGCACGTCGAGCTGGTTGCGCAGGACCACGCCCGCCGCGTCGACGCACGCCTCCAGCGCGAACGACGCCGGGATCGCGCCCCGCGTGGTGTCCATTGTGCACAGTGACGGCGACGGCTCGACGGCCACCGCGCCGGACACGACAATGAGAAGTCCAACCAGTCCACTCACGACGGAAACCGGCACGGCCCCTGCACCTCGCTTCCGAGCTCCCGCAACGCCGCGCTCAGCCGGTCGGCCGCCGTCCTGTCCGCGATGCCCGCCGAGGCGACCTGTTCCAGCGCGGCGGCCGCCTTCTCCAGCTGTGCGTCGAACGCCTGGCCCTTGAGCGCGCGCAAATCGCCCGCCGCCGACCGAAGCGTGGCCGCGCCCTCCCCCGCCGTTTCCGGCACCGCGAGCTTGCGCAGCGCCGGCTCGACGCCGACGATTGCCGCCGATTGGGCCAGTGCCGTGCAGATCGCGGGGCTTCCGGGCGAAGGTGTCACCGTCGGCGCGACGGTCGGGCCCAACACCGCGGGCGTCGGCGGGCCGGCCGTGCATCCGGAAAGCAGCACCAGCACGACCAGCGGCACCCTTCCCATCGCCGTAGCGTATGCAGGAGCGCGGGTCCCGGCACTAATCGAAACGGTCATGATGCACCTGACCGGAACGCGCGCCACGTAACCCGTTCAGGGGTGCGTCTGCATGAAGGTGGGCGATGCGGCGGCGCCCCGCGGTGACGGCCGACCGGATCCGCTGTTACGCGCGCAGGTCAGCCTACATCCCGCAGGTCGGCCTCGATCCGCTCGGCGGTGGCCAGCAGCGGTGGCAGGAACTCGCGGCGCATCGTGTCCAGGGAGGTGCGGCTCGCGTGCGCCGACACGTTGACCGCCGCGGTCACACGGCCGGCGCGGTCGCGGATCGGTGCGGCCACCGCGCGCAGGCCTTCCTCGAGCTCCTGGTTGACCAGCGCCCAGCCCTGCGTGCGGGCCCGCGCGACCTCGCCGCGCAGCGCCGCGACCGTGCCGGCGGTCCGCGAGGTCAGGCGCTCCAGGCGCACGCCGGCCAGGTATTTTTCCAGGTCCTCTTCGGACAGTCCGGCCAGCAGGACCCTTCCCATCGACGTGGCGTATGCGGGGAAGCGGGTGCCCACGCTGATCGAAACGGCCATGATGCGCCTGGTCGGAACGCGTGCCACGTACACCACATCGTCGACGTCCAAAACGGACACCGATGACGACTCATTCACCTCGGCCACCAACGACTTCAAATGTGGCATTGCCACCTCGGGCAGCGTCAGGCTCGACAGATAGGCGTAGCCGAGCTCCAACACCCGCGGTGTCAACGAGAATCGGCGCCCGTCGCTGCGCACGTAGCCCAGATCGGCGAGCGTGAGCAGGAAGCGGCGCGCGGCCGCGCGGGTCATCCCGCTGGTCGCGGCGACCTCGCTGAGCGTGAGCTCCGGCCGGGTCGAGTCGAACGCGCGGATGACCGACAGCCCGCGCTCCAGCGACTGCACGAAGTCAGCCATGCAGGAACTCCTTGAGCAGCCCCGTGACCGCCTCCGGCTGCTCAACATTGGCCAGATGGGCCGCGTCCGGGATGACTCGCAGCTCGGCGAGCGGAATGTCCGCGGCGATCCGCTCGGCGTGCTGCAGCGGCGTGGCCTCATCCTGCGCGCCGGCCAGGACCAGCGTGGGGCAGACGATGTGCGGCAGCATGGCCACCAGATCCATCTCTTCGAGGACCGCGCAGCAGGCCGCGTACTCCTCGGGTCGCGTGGCCACCAGGATCCCGCGCGTCCACGCCACGACCGCGGGATTGCGGCGCAGGAAACCCGGCGTGAACCACCTGCTCAGGACGGTGTCGGCGATCGCGGCCAGGCCGCCCGCGCGCACGAGCTCGGCCCGCTCGGCCCACATCTCCGGCGGCCCGAGCCGGGCCGACGTGCAGATCAGCGCGAGCCTGCGCACCCGGGTCGGCGCGTTGGCCGCCACCCACATGGCGACCATGCCGCCCAGCGAGGCCCCGGCGAGATGGGCGCTCGCGATGTCCAAATCATCCAGCAACCGGATGAGATCATTTCCAAGATCTTCTATATTGTACCGGTTACCACCGCCCGGTGAATCGCCGTGCCCGCGATGGTCATACCTGACGATCCGGAACGTTTCGCCAAGCGCGTCCATCTGGGGTTGCCAGATCGCGCCGGCCGTGCCGAGCGGCCCGCCGAGCACGAGCGCCGGCCCGTCCTCCCGCCCACCGATCCGATAGCGCAAGTGGACGGTCATCGTGTGCCCTCCTCAAGCCGGCGCAACACGGCCAGCTCCTCGGGCGTCGGTGGCTCGGTCACGGTCACGCCCGAGGAGCCTACCGCCAGCGGCCAGCCCGTCGCCGCCCGCACGTCCTCCACGTCCACGCCGGGGTGGACCTGCGTGAGCGTCAGCTCGCACGTGGCCGGGTCGGGCTCCAGCACACCCAGATCCGTGATGACGCGCACCGGCCCCCGCCCGCGCATGCCCAACGCGGCCCGATCCCCGGGCCCCGACCCGTACCCCATAGAGGTCAAAAAATCGATTCGCTCCACGAACGTCCGCGGGTTCTGCCGCACGATGAGGATGACCTCCTGGCACGACGCGGCGATCTCGGGCGCCCCGCCCGCGCCCGGCAGCCGCACCCTGGGCCGGCGATAGTCGTCGCCGATCACGGTCGTGTTGAGGTTGCCGAACCGGTCCACCTGCGCGGCGCTCAAAAACCCGACCTCGATCCGGCCGGGCTGCAGCCAGTAGTTGAACACCTCGGGCACGCTGACCACCGCGTCGGCCGTCTCCGCCAGCTCACCGTCCCCAATGGACAGTGGCAGCCGGGTCGGTTTGGCCCCGATGGCGCCGGATTCGTAGACGAGCACGAGATCGGGCGCGTGCACCCGCCGCGCGAGGTTGGCCGCGGTGCTCGGCAGCCCGATCCCGACAAAACACGACGTGCGCCCCCGCAGCGCACGCGCCGCCGTGACCACCATGAAGTCACTCATAGCACTCATAGCACTCATAGCCGGGCCAGCCATTCGCCGAACCCCTCCCGCGTCTTGCTGATCTCGTCCCACTCGCGGTAGTAGGCGTTGTCGCGGTCGTAGTAGCCCTGCGCATAGGACGGGCGCGCCCCACCCGGCACGACCGCCACCATCGTCACGACCCACGACGGCAGCACGACCGCACCCGGTTGCGGCGCAAGCGTTTCGACCACCTCCTCGACCGTGACCAGCGCCTTTTGTGAAGCGAGCACGGCCTCCTTCTGCACCCCCGTGATCCCCCACAGCTGCACGTTGCCGCGCCGGTCGGCCCGCTGCGCGTGGATGATCGCCACGTCCGGGTGGAGCGCGGAGACGGCCGTCAGCAGCTCGCCGGTGAACGGGCACTCGATGGCCGCGAGCGTCGCCGTGTGCTTGACCAGGTCGGTGCCCCGGTAGCCGCGCAGCACCCCGAACGGCAGCCCCGCCGCGCCCGCCGCGTAACGGTTGGCCATGCCCGCGTGGCTGTGCTCCTCGATCTCCAGCGGCGCGGGCCAGTCGTGCTCGACCGCGTCGCGCAGCCGGTGCAGCGAGCCCACGCCCGGGTTGCCGCCCCAGGCGAACACCAGCTTGCGGGCGCACCCGGCCCCGATCATCTGGTCGTACACGATGTCGGGCGTCATGCGCACAAGCGTCAGGTCGCGCCGCCCCTGCCGGATGATCTCGTGGCCGGCCGCGACCGGGATGAGGTGAGTAAACCCTTCCAGCGCAACGGTATCGCCGTCCCGCACGAGCGCGGCGATGCCCTCGGCCAGCGCGACGAACTCCATACGAACTGACGGTAGGCAAAAAATTGACAACTCGTCAATGGATTCGTACGTTCACTTTGAGAACGAGCGTGCGATCTCCGAACAAGCTCCGACTAAGTGGATGGAGCCACCCGTGATGAGAAGGCGTTTCGCAGCACTCTTGGTGATAGCGGTCCTCTTTGGACAGACCGCGTGTGGCGGCGGCGCGGCCACTCCCCCGCCCGCCGCGCCCGGCCAGCCCGACAAGGTGACCGTCGGGGTCATCCCGATCCTCGACGTGGCACCGATCTACCTGGGCAAACAGAAGGAGTTCTTCAAGAGGCGCAACATCGAGCTGGAGCTCACGCTGGCCTCCGGCGGGGCGGCCATCGTCCCGGCCGTGGTCAGCGGGCAATACCAGTTCGGCTTCAGCAACGTGATCTCGCTGCTGCTCGCGACGTCCAACGGCCTGCCGCTGAAGGTCGTGTGCAACGGCAACAACTCCACCGGGGTCGACGGCTCCGACTTCGCCGCGCTGATGGTCAAGGGCGACAGCCCGATCAAGACCGCGGCCGATCTGGCGGGCAAGACGGTCGCGGCCAACACCCTCAAAAACATCGTCGACACCAGCGTGCGGGCCTCCGTGCGCAAGGCCGGCGGCGACGCCAAGTCGGTCAAGTTCGTCGAGCTGCCGTTCCCGCAGCAGCCGGCCGCGCTCAAGGCCGGCCAGGTCGACGCGGTCTTCGTGGTCGAGCCGTTCCAGCAGGCCGTGCTCGCCGACGGCGGCCGCAAGATCGCCTCGAGCTATGTGGACACGGCGCCCAACCTGGCGGTCGCGCTCTACTTCACCTCGCAGCAGACCATCGCGGCTAACCCCGACCTGGTCAAGCGGTTCACCGAGGCGATGAAGGAGTCGCTGGCCTACGCCGACGCGCATCCGGACGAGGCCCGGGCCATCATCGGCACCTACACCCAGATCGCACCCGACGTGATCGCCAAGATGACGCTGCCGAAATGGCCGGCCGACATCAACCGCCAGTCCGTGCAGACCCTGGCCGACCTGGCCCTATCCGACGGGCTGCTCACCAAGGCGGCCGATGTGAACGCGCTGCTGCCGTGAAGTGGTTGCCGTGAAGCGATTCCTGCTCGGTGGCGCCGGGCTGCTGGCGCTGGTGGGCATCGGCGAGGTCCTGCCGAGGCTCGGCGTGGTGCCCGCGCAATATGCCCCGCCACCGAGCAGGATCGCCGCGGCACTGGCGAGTGAGGTGCAGCTGTTGCGTTTCTGGGTGGCCGTGCTTGACACCCTGCGCACCTGGGCCGCGGGTCTGGCGATCGCCGTGGTCGCGGGCGTGGCGCTGGGTGTCGTCATCGGCTCGGTGCCGCTGTTGCGCGCGGCGACAGCGTCCACAGTGGAGTTTCTCCGGCCCATCCCGTCCGTGGCGCTGATCCCGTTGGCGGCGCTGCTCTACGGCGCGACGATCACGTCCACGCTGGTGCTCGTGGTGTACGCGTCGTTCTGGCAGGTGCTCGTGCAGGTGCTGCACGGCGTGGCCGATGTCGACCCGGTCGCGCACGAGACGGCCCGCGCCTACCGGCTGGACCGTTGGTCGCGCCTGCGCTACCTGATCTGGCCGACCACACTTCCATACGCGGTAACGGGTTTGCGCCTGGCCGCGTCGGTCGCGCTGATCCTGGCCATCACGGGCGAGCTCATCCTCGGGTCGCCTGGGCTGGGCAAGGAGATCGCGGTGGCGCAGAGCAGCGGGGTCAGCGCCGTGCCCACGATGTACGCCTACGTCGTCGTCACCGGCCTGATCGGCCTGTGCTTCAACGTTTTCGCGCGCGCCGGCGAGCGCTGGATCCTCGCCTGGCACCCCGCCATCCGCAGGGAGCCGGCTTCATGATCTTAAAACGGATCGTGGTCGCGCTCGGCCTGCCGGTGACGCTGGTGGCGGTGTGGTGGTTTGCGAGCAAGGGCAGCACCGACTTCTACCGCCCGTCGCTGGAGAAGATCGTGCTCGCCTTCCGCGAAACCTGGTTTGGGCCAAGGCTTGTCGACGACGTGCTGCCCAGCGTCGTGCGGCTGTGCGCCGGCTACACGCTCGCGCTCGTGCTGGGGGTCGGGCTCGGCGCGGCCATCGGGGCATCGGCGTGGCTGCGGGCGCTGCTCGAACCGGCACTGGAGTTTCTCCGTGCGATCCCGCCGCCGGTGTTGGTACCCATAATAATTCTTCTCGCAGGCTTCGGCGATCCGATGAAGGTCATCGTCATCGTCTCCGGCTGTGTCTGGCCGATCCTGCTCAACACGGCCGAGGGCGTGCGCGGCGCCGACGAGGTGCTCTCCGACACGTGCCGCAGCTATCGCATCACCGGCTCGATGCGCTTGCGCCACTTCGTGTTGCGCGCGGCGAGCCCGCAGATCGTGACCGGTGCGCGCCAGGCCCTGTCCATCGGCATCATCCTCATGGTGATCAGCGAGATGATCGCGGCCAACCAGGGCGTGGGCTTCACCATCGTGCAGTTCCAGCGCGGCTTCCAGATCCCTCAGATGTGGAGCGGCGTGGTGCTGCTGGGGCTGTTGGGTGTCGTCCTGTCCGTGTTGTTTCATCTTGCCGAAAAGCGGATCCTTATCTGGTACCACGGACAGCGCGCGGGAATGCGAGAGTGGTAAATGCTCGAGGTCGAAGGACTGTCCAAAATATACGACGGGCACGGCCGCCGGACCGAGGCGATCGCCGACATCACGTTCGGCATCGCCGAGGGCGAGTTCGCGTGCGTCGTCGGGCCCTCCGGCTGCGGCAAGACCACCCTGCTTCGCTGCATCGCGGGCCTGCTCCCGCCGACCACCGGGCGCATCACCGTCTCCGGCGAGCCCGTGGCCGTCGTGTTCCAGGAATATGGGCGCAGCCTGTTCCCGTGGATGCGCGTGCGCGACAACGTCGAGCTCCCGCTGCGCGCCGCGAGGATGCCGGCCTTGACGCGCCGTCATCTGGTGAGCGAGGCGCTCGAGTCGGTCGGCCTGGGCGACGTGCACAACGCCTATCCGTGGCAGCTGTCCGGCGGCATGCAGCAGCGCGTCGCCATCGCCCGCGCGATCGCCTACGGCCCGAGCGTTCTGCTCATGGACGAGCCGTTCGCGGCGGTCGACGCGCAGACCCGGGCCGATCTCGAGGACCTCATCCGCTCGGTGTGGCAACGCTTGCGGGTCACGCTGCTGTTCATCACGCACGACATCGACGAGTCTGTATATCTGGGGCAGCGCGTGATCGTGCTGTCCGCCTCCCCCACCCGGGTGGCCTCCATTGTCGACATCGATCTGCCCGCGCAGCGGGACCAGCTCACCACCCGCGGCGACGCACGCTTCGTCGAGTTGCGTGCGCAGATCTACGCCCAGATTCAAAAAGCCAAACGGAGCCAGACATGAGTTACATCGATCCGAAGGTCTGGGAAGGACAGTCCCTCGGCGGCGGCTGGACCAACATCGTCGAGCCCGCCACCGGCGACGTCATCGGGCGCGTCGGGGTCGCCACCGCCGACGACGTCGCCACCGCCGCCAAGGCCGCGGCGGTCGCGCAGCGTGACTGGGCCGCGGCAAGCTTCGAGCAGCGCGCTGGGGTGCTGCGCCGGGCGGGCGCGCTGATCGAGCAGCACGCACCCGAGCTGCAGGCCTGGATGGTCCGCGAGACCGGCTCGGTGCCGGGCATGGCGGGCTTCGGCACCTATGTGGCGAGCCAGGAGTGCTACGAGGCGGCCGCGCTCGCGTCCCGGCCGGTGGGCGAGATCCTGCCCACGGCACAGCCCCGGCTGAGCCTGCTGCGGCGGGTGCCGGTCGGCGTGGTCGGCGTCATCTCGCCGTTCAACGCGCCGATGATCCTGTCCAGCCGTTCCGTGGCGCCGGCGCTCGCGCTCGGAAACGCGGTCGTGCTCAAGCCCGATCAGCGGACGGCGGTCAGCGGGGGCTACCTGCTCGCGCAGATCTTCGCCGACGCCGGGCTGCCCGAAGGGCTCCTGCACGTCCTGCCGGGCGGGCCCGAGGCGGGCGAGGCGCTCGTGACCGACCCGCTGATCCGGGTCGTCTCGTTCACGGGGTCCACGGCGACGGGGCGGTTGGTCGCGGAACTGGCCGGGCGCCACCTCAAGCGCGTGCACCTGGAGCTGGGCGGCAACTCGGCGCTCGTCGTGCTCGACGACGCCTCACTCGAAGCGGCCGTGTCGGCCGGCGCGTGGGCCTCGTTCCTGCACCAGGGCCAGATCTGCATGACCGCCGGGCGGCACATCGTGCATGAGAGCGTTTACTCTACATATGTAGAGATGTTGGTCGCCCACGCACAGGGCCTGCCCGTGGGCGATCCCGCCACGCAGGAGGTCGCGATCGGCCCGCTCATCGACGAGAGGCAGCGAGACAAGGTGCACAGGCTCGTGACGTCCACAGTGGACGCCGGGGCGCGGCTGGCCGCGGGCGGCACCTACGACCGGCTCTACTACAAGCCGACCGTGCTCGACGGCGTCACCACCGACATGCCCGCCTATGCGCAGGAGGTCTTCGGCCCGGTCGCGCCCGTGGTGCGGTTCAGCACGCTCGACGAGGCCGCGGCGCTGGCGGCCGACAGCGGATACGGCCTGTCCCTGGGCATCCTCACCGGCGATGTCGCCAAAGGGCTCGCGCTGGCCGAACGGATCCCGACCGGCATCGTGCACATCAACGACCAGACCGTTAACGACGAGGCGGTCGCGCCGTTCGGCGGCGTGAAGGACTCGGGCACGGGCGCGCGCTTCGGCGGCACGGCCAACCTCGAGGCGTTCACCGAGCAGCGCTGGATCACCGTGCGCGGCGACATCCCGGCCTATCCGTTCTAAGTTCTCACTGGAGGTTTGACATGCCGCCCTTCCGGGCCGATCACGTGGGCAGCCTGCTGCGCCCGGCCAACCTGCTCGAGGCGCGAGCGGCCGGCCTGCCGCCCGACGAGTTGCGGGCAATCGAGGACGAGGCGATCCGCGACGTCGTCCGGTTGCAGCGCGATGTGGGCCTGCAGTCGGCGACCGACGGGGAGTTCCGGCGGACGTCATGGCACATGGACTTCATCTACCGGCTGGGCGGCATCGGGCAGTCCGACGACAAAATCAAGGTGGAGTTCGTCAACGCCGACGGCAAGATCGAGTTTACGGCGCCGGCGTTGGCCGTGCACGACCGGGTGCGGCTCACCGAGCCCATCTTCGCCGACCACTTCGACTTCCTGCGCTCGGCCGTCGACCCGGGCATCACGCCCAAGCTGACCATCCCGTCGCCGAGCATGGTGCACTACCGGGGCGGGCGGGCGGCCATCGACCCCGCGATATATCCCGACGAGGACGAGTTCTGGGCCGACCTGAGCGCCGCCTATGCCGCGCAGATCAAGGCGATGGCCGAGCGCGGATGCACATATCTCCAGCTCGACGACACCAGCCTGGCCTACCTCAACGACCCGCACCAGCGGGCCATCCTCGCCGAGCGCGGCGACGACGCCGAGCACCAGCACCTGCGCTACGTCAAGCAGATCAACGCCGCGCTGGCCGGCAAGCCCGCCGGCCTGACCGTGACCACGCACATGTGCCGGGGCAACTTCCGCTCGTCGTGGGCGGCCGAGGGTGGATACGATTTCGTCGCCGAGGTCGTGTTCGGGTCGCTGGCGGTCGACGGGTTCTTCCTCGAGTTCGACGACGAGCGTTCGGGATCCTTTGCGCCGCTTCGCTTCGTGCCGCCCGGCAAGCGGGTCGTGCTGGGGCTGGTCACCACCAAGCGGGGCGAGCTCGAGTCCAAAGACGACCTGTTGCGGCGCATCGACGAGGCGGCCAAGCACATCCCGCTCGACCAGCTGTGCCTGTCGCCGCAGTGCGGCTTCTCCTCCACCGTGGAGGGCAACGCCCTGACCCGCGACCAGCAGATCGCCAAGCTCGCCCTGATCGTGGAGACCGCCGAGGAGGTCTGGGGTT
>JBIOYB010000394.1:0-7198 GCA_044869915.1 Allorhizocola sp. | reverse complement strand
CATCTGGCGGGTGGTCACCAACGCTGACGCGGTGCAGGTCGACCGGGTGGTCGGTGGGTGGCTGGCCGAACGCGCCGGGATCGCCGTCGACCGTGGCCAGGCGGTGCGGGCTGAGGCGGTGCGGGCTGAGGCGGTGCGGGAGGTTGAAGGTGAACACGGCGCCGGGCCACGGGCGGTGCTCGCGGTGGACGGCAAGCGGGTCCGCGGCGCGGTGGACGAGCATGGCAACGCCGTGCACCTGCTGGCTGCGGCGACCCACGGGCAGGGTCTGGTCCTGGCGCAGGCCGATGTGCATCACAAGACCAACGAGATTCCGATGTTCGCCCCGCTGCTGGACGGTATCGACGTCGCTGGCATGCTGATCACCGCGGACTGTCTGCACACGCAACGTGGTCACGCCGGCTATCTGCACGGCCGGGACGCGGACTTTCTGTTCTGTGTCAAGGACAACCAGCCGCGTCTGTTCGACGCGCTTGACGTTCTGCCGTGGAAGGACGTGCCTGTGACCCACACCGCCGTCAGCCGGGGCCACGGACGGGTCGAAACCCGTACCCTGCAAGTGATGCCAGCCCCGCCGGATCTGCCGTTCCCGCACGTGAGCCAGGTGTTCCTGGTCGAACGGGAGGTCAGCGACATGGCCGGCGCGTCGCTGTCCAACGTGGCGATCTTCGGCATCACCAGCCTGACCGCCCAGTACGGTACTCCCGAACTGCTGGCCCAAGCGGTCCGCGGGCAGTGGAGCATCGAAAGCCTGCACTGGATCCGTGACACCGTCTATCGCGAGGACGACTCACGAACGCGCACCAAATCAGGTCCCCGAGTGATGGCAGCGCTTCGCAACCTCGCCATCGGAGCACTCAAACTATCCGGACGCCGGGACATCGCCGAGGCCACCCGCTGGGCCACCCGCAACATGCAACGACCATTCACCATCCTCGGACTAACCACATGACCCTGAAACGGCCGTGGATAACTAAGGGAGAGGGGGTAAAATTCGGTACACCCGAAACAGGGAGGCGCGACTTTGGGAACGGAGGATGGGTCGAGTTCAGTTATGGCGATCCGAACCATTCTGATCCATTGCATCGTTCAAACTTCGTTCGTGTTGGTATGGGCGGTCTCCAGTACCGGGTCGCAGCATCTGGTAATCCAATAATCGAGCAAGGGCTCGCACAGAGCATGCAGATCAAGCATTCTGGCAATCCGGGCCCGGCCGGTCGTGGTTGGCGAATTATTCGGCTCCGATAAGTGTGCTGTGTCGTGTCTTGGGAGAGAGTGATGTTCGATGATGAAAGCAGTAGATCCACTCCAAGGTGGAGGGAGCTGACGGATGAACAGAAGTGCGTAATAGCCCTCGCCTCCGAAGAGAGTGATCTGCTCGCACTACTTTACGGCTGGGACGTGAATTGGCGGCCGGGCGACCTCTCGATGATTGAGAGGCTACAAAGGGCTATTGTGGATCTCTTTGATGCTCGCCTGATAAAGCCGTTTCGAACGGAGGGTCAGGCCAACGTTCCGTTCACTCGTGAGCAACTGATCGCCGCCACGGGAAACGCAGGCGCATGGTGGCCAGGTGAGGAAGGACTCGAAGAGGTGGTGTGGCTCGTTCTGATAGATGAAGGTGATGCCGTGCTCCGACAGGCGACGGATGAAGAGCTGCGACGATTCTATGCTTCTCAATAAGGCGCATCGTGTTGTGTCAACATGAGCAGCAAGGCTCCCTGAGAGTGGCGTGTGGTCAGAGACCGCCATTCTCCGGAAGCTCGCCGCTACCTTCGGCTGCTCGCAGGTGGGCATTTTCATCGAGCAGGTCTGATCATGATCATCCGAATTTCGTCGTCGTCACCTCAGGATCAGGATCAGGATGTTGGTAGGGGCAGCCTGACAGAGAAGGAAGCAGCCGGATTCAAGCAAGGAACCGTCTACGTTTCTGAGAATCAGTGCGTTGTGCGAGCCACAAGCAGATACGCCCTGATCCTGACTTTCCGAAAAGGGCCGGGTATCGGTCGAGAAAGCCTCGTCATGGCCAAGGAGTGAAGATCGGAGTGGTGCGATGAAGGTAGTCGGCGTGATCGGTTCACACAGCGAACGTTTCCGCCGAAGTTGCCACAAAGCTGCCTGCGTTCGATTCGGAAATCCAGAGAACCATACGATATGTGGGCGGCACCAAAGACCCAAGCGGTTTAGTGCACCTTAACGCCCGCGAATATGACCCCACGTTGGGCAGGTTCATCTCCGTCGACCCGGTCATGGACCTGACCGACCCGCAGCAGTGGCACGCATACGCATACAGCCACAACAGCCCGGTCACCTTCAGCGACCCCAGCGGGCTCATCGACACCTGCGACAACGACGGCAACGCCACCTGCCCGTCACCGGGACCCCCACCCGGTGAACCCGATGAGGACCGCGGCGGAAGACCTGGCGGCAGCGGGTCCCAAGGTGGCCGTGGTTCGTCTACGTGCGCGATCATCATTGAATGCGAGCCGCTACCGGGAGGGCTCAACTGGGATCCACCTGGGGGTGGCGGCGGTCCATGGGCCCAGCACATCCCCTACATCCTGGAAATGGCTCGTAAGGCTGGCCTGGATCCGAGCCTACTCCTCGCCAATTTCATAATCGAGAGTTTTAGATGTATGCAAGCGGGTGACGGGATATGCCGTGCCATGCAGGCGTTTCAAAAGGACATGACCAGTCCATGGTGGTATGGGGTTGCGTTCCTAAGCCCGATCGCCATCGTCATACCTTTGGCGGGAAGCCTCGGTGGGCAAGGCGATCAGGCGTCGATTGGCTACGCCAACCTCGAGAAGAGGATCTTCGAGGCGACTCAGACCCGGATCCGCGAGTAAGCGGTTGGTGATCGCGAAAAATGGCTGTTGATCGATGTTGTGGGCGGCAGCTTGAGTTGGGGCGTAGGAGTATGCCCCGGGTATTGCCGCGCTGGGGTTCGCGGGTCTCCATTTTCGTGGTCTGGTCGGGCACGGGTTGGCGATGTGCGGTGGGTGTTCAGGCCCAGGCAGGTAGTTTGCGTAGCCGGGTCAGGACTTGGGCCAGTAGTTGCTGGTCTGGGGGGAGCCGTAGGGTGATCTGTCCGGCGTGGCGCACGAGGCGGGCGGGCACGGCCAGTAGCTGGTGGCGCAGCGTGCCAAGGTGGGCGCGGTGGCGGCCGTTGCCGTCATCGAGGCCGGATAGTTCTTGTAGCCACGCCGACAGGTTGATGGCCAGCAGCGCACCTTATGCGGACTAGGCGGTTATGCCGAGTGGTTGCTGGGATTGTTGGTGTAGAACGCTTCCGCAGTTTCGAGGCGGCATATTCATAGGTTTTCGAGGAATGCGATGATCGTGTCGGTGGGCTGGAATCGACCAGGTGCCGCAGTGATCGGGGCGGTGCGGGCCAGGGCTCGTTCTTTGAGCTCCAAGTCGGCGTGGACGTAAACTTGAGTGGTGGCAACGCTTTCGTGACCTAGCCAGAGCGCGATGACAGTGGTGTCGACGCCGGCGTGAAGTAGCCGCATCGCGGTGGAGTGACGCATGACGTGTGGTGAGATCTTCTTGTTGGCCAGGGTCGGGCATGATGTCGCGGCCGTGCGTGTGTGTTTGGCGACGCGGCGTTCCAGGGCATCACGGGTGAGCCGCTGCCCGCGTCGGGTGGGAAACAACGGGTCTGCGGGCAGTCCGGCGCGTTCGGTTAGCCAGGCTTGCAGTAGGGCGATGGTGGGTTTGGTGAGCGGGGTCACGCGCTGTTTGCGGCCTTTGCCCATGCAGCTGACGTGGGCTGCGGTGCCTAGGTGGACGTCGCCGATGTTTAGTCCTGTTAGTTCGGAGGCCCGCAGTCCGGTTTGGAAAGCGACTGCCAGCATGACGCGATCTCGCCGGCCGATCCAGGTCTGTCCGTCTGGCGCGTGGACCAGCGCGTCGATTTCCGGCTCGGTCAGATAGGTGACGATGTTGCGGTCGAAGCGTTTGGGTGGGATGGCCAGCACCCGCTGGATCGATGCCGCCTGGTCGGGGTGGTGCAAGGCGGCGTAGTGGAATAGTGAATGTATCGCGGCCAGGCGGGCGTTGCGGGTGCGGACGCTGTTACCGCGCTCGGTTTCCAGGTGGTTGAGGAATTCACCGACAAGCGGTGCGTCCAAATCGTGGACGCCAAGTTGTGATGGTGCGATACCTGTACGGGTGAAGGTGAAGGCTAGCAACAGTTTGAATGTGTCGCGGTACGCGGCAATGGTGTGTGGGCTGGCGTGGCGCTGCCGGATGAGCCGATCGGTGAAGAACGCCTGGAGTGTCGCGGCGAGAGCGCTCATGCGGCACCTGCCAAGTGAGTTTCCAGGCGTTGCCCGGCGAGGGCGAGAAGTTCCGGCGCGGCGGACAGGTACCAGAAAGTGTGCTTGGGGTCCGTGTGCCCCAAATAGGTCGACAGCTTCGGCACTAGGGCCGCAACGTCATCGCCGCGCTGGTAGGCGTCCAAAAGCGTTGCTACCGCAAAAGAATGGCGAAGATCATGGATTCGCGGCAGGTAGTTACTAGATCGGGTCTTCAGCCCGGCCTGGGTGCGTAACCGTTGCCATACTTTGTCTGCCTGGCTGTGGCTCAGGTGGGTTGCGGAGCGGGAGATGAGCAATGCGCCGCTGTCGATGAGCCTGTACGAGTTTATCAACTGGCTGCGCCTGGCCAGGTAGCGGCGCAGGCCGTTAGCGGTGCTCTCGTGAAGTGGCAGCAGGCGGCTTTTGCCGAACTTGCCGTCGCGGATGGTCAGCGTCTCGGTGGCGTTATCGAAGTCATTGACGGTCAGCGCGATCGCCTCGCCCAGCCGCATGCCGGTCACCGCCAGCAGGCCGATCAGCACGGGATATGTGGCTGCGTGTATCTCGTTGCTGAGCTTGGCCGCTGCTTGAAGCAGCAATTGGACTTCTGCCGCGGAATACAGGTACGGCGTCGCCCTGTGCCGCCCGTGCGCGATCATGCCGGGTGGCGGGATCTGAGTGCGGCCGTCGACGTTGCTCAGGTAGATCGTGAAGCATCGGACCACGGACAGCCGCATCGCGTGCCACCAGCCGGAGCGCTGCGGCAGGGTCGCCCATGCCACCGCATGCTCGATCGTGACTATCTGCGCTTGATGCTGATCCAGATAGTCTACGAACTGGCGCAGCAGCTTCTCGGAGCGGTCCAATTTGGCGCCCAGGGCGCGGCGGACGCTTAGATAGTCGTCTAGCGACTTGCGCAGCGTATTCATGCGACAGCCTCCGGAACCGGCCAGCCTCGGGCAATCTGGCGCAATGAACCGGCGTCGACCTTCGCATAGATCATTGTCGTCAGGGTGTCGCGATGCCGCAGAACTTGGCCGATCTCTTCCAGCGACGCTCCGGCGGTCAGCATCGCGGTGGCCGCGCTGTGACGAAGCCGGTGAGCATGCATGACACCAAGCCCGGCCTTGCTGGCGGCTCTGGCCACCACATTGGACACCGTGTTGTAAGCCATTGGCCCATGCGGTGCGTAGGCGCAGACAAAAACGTGCCGCGCAGTGGTTTTCGGCCGCCAACTGGTCAGATATGACACGATGGGCTGCCCGACATCGGCCGGCAGTGGAAGCCGTTCGGTGCGCCGGCCCTTGCCGGTGACGGCCAGTTCGCCGTTGCGCCAGTCGATGTCCTGTAGCAGCAGCCCCGCGATCTCCCCGGCGCGTAGCCCCAACCGCGACATCGCCGTGAGGATGGCTACGTCTCGTTGTCCCGCTTCGGTATCGGGATCACAGGTGGCCAGCAGTGCAGCGACCTGCTCGGCGGGCAGCGCCTTGGGTAACCCAGCCAGCCTCCACCTGACCGAAGGCGGGACCGCCGTTGCCAAAGCGACTGGGGTGACACCGGTGACATGCAGATAGCGCAGCAGCGACCGCAGCGGAGTCACCAAATGCCGTACCGACTTCGGATCGCGCTGCGACTGCATGACCACGAAAGCGGTGACGTCGGCTGCGGTCAAGCTACCAAGTTCAAGCCGCCCGTCGCGCAACCGCGATGCCACGAACGGACGCACCATCCGCACATTCCAATCAACCGTCTTGGCCGAAAGACTGCGTTGTTTGGCTTCGTAATCACCGTAGCGGGCCAGCAGGATATCGGCTGCCGACATGACCGGCAGGGGACGTTCGCCCAACGGCACTCCGATCGAGCGCAGATACTCTAGCAACGCCGCCCACGATCCAGCCCGCCAGGTCTTGAACAGCCCAGCCGCATCGTTGGCACCGATGAACGCGTCCACCGTCTCAGGACCGACCACGCCAACATTTCGCTCCTGCATCCAACGACTCAGGTGAACTAGACGCCGCTGGTGTGACCGCACAACCGTCCGGACGAAACCCTTACACACCAACCAATCGGTGAACCCTTCGTAGTATGGCGCAAGCGGGCCAGAGAGTTCCAACCTCACACGAGACCAAATCACGATCAACTCCTGTCGTCGAGGTGGTTTACCTCCCAAGACAGGCGCACCGTCCAACCCTGACGGCGATTATGCCGCTCAAACGAGTGACATCCCCGAGCATCCACCAGCAGCGACCATCCACTCTGCCCCCATTAGGCGGCATAACCGCCTAGTCCGCATAAGGTGCCTTATGCCGATATCGGCATAAGGCACCCCACATCCATATCGTGTTCACGGTGCGGCTGCCTGAGGGCAGGTGACGCAGCGCGGCACCGTGTTTGGCATCGCGGATGCGGTCCTCGATGCTGGTGCGCATCCGGTGCCACGCCTCGTGTTTGACGGCCTTGGCCGGGGTGGACACGTCGCGGTTGGTGGCGATGAACGAATACGCGTACGCGTGATCGCTGATGCCTTCCAACGCGAGCGCGAGTTGTCCTTTGGGGATGGTGCGCCGTCGTCGTGAGCGTGGGTCGGCCGAGATGGCCTGCGCGTCAATTTTGACACGCCGTACCACGCATCGGGTGCCCGCTGGCCAGCCGGCCGGGGCGTAGTCCATGACAGCGACCTGGGCGCCTTTCATCCGTTTCGCTGGCCGCCATGCCTTGTCGCTGATCGTGGCCAGCGCGCGCCACACCGCCGGGTTACGCGTCACCCCCACGGAGAAGTCACAGCCGTTGTCCAGGGCGGCCCAGGCGATCTCGGCAGCGAAATACCCGACGTCACCGCGCACCACCGGCCGGCAGGTGACCCCGGCGGTTTTGAGCGTGGCCGCCGCGGCGCA
>JBIOYB010000393.1:0-4038 GCA_044869915.1 Allorhizocola sp. | reverse complement strand
GTTCCGGATGAGCGAGATCGAGAACCCGGACAACCCGTACAACACTCACATCCGGCCGGGCATGCCGATCTCGCCGATCAGCAACCCGGGCGAAAACGCGCTCAAGGCGGCTATGGACACACCGCCCGGCAATTGGTTGTACTGGGTGACCGTGGACAAAAGAGGAACGACCATGTTCGCCGACTCCTACGAGGGTCATCAGGCCAACATCCGCATCGCCTGCCAGAACGGCGTCCTGAGCGGGCCGGCGTGTTGAAGCGCGCAGCGGTCCTGGGCAAACCGATCTCTCACTCTCTGTCGCCGGTGATCCATAATTCCGGGTACCAAGAAAGCGGTCTTGAATTTTCTTATAGCGCCATAGAATGCGACTCCCCGGACCTCGCCGGCTTCGTCGCCGGCCTCGGCCCGGAGTGGGTCGGCCTGTCGCTGACCATGCCGCTCAAGGAGGTGGCGCTGGAGGTCGCCGACTCGGTCAGCGACATCGCCCGCGCGGTCGGCGCCGCGAACACGTTGGTGCGCAAGGAGGACGGCGGCTGGCACGCCGACAACACCGACGTTGCCGGGATGGTCACGGCGTTGGGAGCCGTCAAGCCGAAGTCGGTCGCGATCCTCGGCGCGGGCGGCACGGCACGCGCGGCGCTCGGCGCGGCGGCCCAGCTGAAGGTGAAACGAGTGGTCCTGTTTGCCCGGCGGCCTTCGGAGGCGGCGGCAGAGCTGGAGCCGGTGGCGCAGGCGTTGCGGCTGAGCCTGCTGTGCCATGCCTGGTCCGAGATCGCGCGGGCGGCGCAGCACGATGTGGTCATCTCGACGGTGCCGAAGGGCGCGCCGGAAGATCTGGCGTGGCGGCCCGGCGCGGTGGTCTTCGACGTCGTCTACGACCCTTGGCCCACAGCGTTTGCGGCATCCGCCGAAAAGGCCGGATGCCGCATCGTGTCCGGATTGGACCTTCTCCTGGCTCAGGCTCTGGGCCAGTTCAAGCTGTTCACCGGGGTGGAGCCGCCCGTCGAAGCGATGCGGGCGGCCCTTTTCACGAAGGCAACTCAGCGATGATGGAAAGCTCCGGCGGCTCCGCGAAGTGGCATGCCGCCCGCTGCGCCGGGGCCTTCTCATCCAGCGGGGGCTCGGTGGTGGCGCAGATCTCCTCGGCCTTCCAGCAGCGGGTGCGGAAGCGGCACCCGGACGGCGGGTTGATCGGGCTGGGCACGTCGCCCACGAGCCGGATGCGCTCGCGCGGCGGCACGCCCCGCACCACGCCCAGGTCGGGCACTGCCGACAGCAGCGCCTGCGTGTAGGGGTGCTGCGGCGCCTCGTAGATCGCGTTGCGCGGGCCGATCTCGACGATCTTGCCTAGGTACATGACCGCGACCCGGTCGCAGAAGTGCCGCACCACGCCGAGGTCGTGCGCGATGAAGATGAACGCGATGCCGAACTCCTTGCGCAGATCCTCCAGCAGGTTCATCACCTGCGCCTGGATCGACACGTCCAATGCGGACACCGGTTCGTCGGCGACGATCACCTTGGGCTGCACGGCGAGCGCCCGCGCGATGCCGATGCGCTGCCGCTGCCCGCCGGAGAACTCGTGTGGGTAGCGGTTGTAGTGCTCCGGGTTGAGGCCCACGACCTCGAGCAGCTCCTGCACCCGGGACAGCACCTTGTCCTTGGCCACGATGCTATGTGTGCGCAGCGCCGTGCCCACGATCGTCCCGACCGTGTGCCGCGGGTTGAGCGACGAATACGGGTCCTGGAAGATGAGCTGCAGCTCCCGCCGGTAGGGCCGCAGCTCGCGCTCCTTGAGCGGCGCGATGTCCTTGCCCTTGAACAGGATCCGGCCTGCCGTCGGCTCCAGCAGCCGGGTGATCAGCCGGCCGGTGGTGGTCTTGCCGCAGCCCGACTCCCCAACCAGCCCAAGGGTTTCGCCCTCACGAAGGTCGAACGAGACCCCGTCGACGGCCTGAACCTTGGCGGACCCGCCCAGCAGCCCGTCTCCCTTGACCTTGAAGTGCATGACCAGGTCTTCGACCTCGAGCAGCGGCGCGGTTGAGGCCTCGGCCGCGGCCCGGGGCTGGGGTAGTGCGGTAGTCGTCATGTGCGGTCCTTCACGGCAGCCGGGGCAGGATGTCGGTCTCGAACACTCGATCCGGATCGCGCAGGTGGCAGCGCGACAGCCGGGCGGTGTCGGCCGTGCGTGGCGCGAGGTCGGGCAGGTCCTGCCGGCACAGGTCGCGCGGCACCCGGGTGCGGAACTCGCAGCGCGGGTGGAACGAGCAGCCGGTGGGCAGCGAAAGCAGGCTGGGCGGCGTGCCCGGGATGGGGTGCAGCCGGGTCGGGTCGCCGGACACGGCGGGAATGCTTTCGAGCAGGCCCCACGTGTAGGGGTGCAGCGGCTTGCCGAGCACGTCGTTGACCGTGCCGTATTCGACCGCGCGGCCCGCATACATCACCAGCACGTCATCAGCGAGCTCGGCCACCACGCCCAGGTCGTGCGTGATGAACAGGACCGCCGACCCGAAGTCCTGCTGCAGGTCCATGATGAGGTCGAGGATCTGCGCCTGCACGGTGACGTCGAGCGCGGTCGTCGGCTCGTCGGCGATGAGCAGCTTGGGGTCGTTGACCAGCGACATGGCGATCATCGCGCGCTGGCGCATGCCGCCGGAGAACTGGTGCGGGAAGTCGTCGAGGCGCCTGCGCGGGTTGGGGATGCCGACGCGGCCGAGCATCTCGACGGCCCGCTCGCGGGCGGCTCGCTTGGACACTTTGTTGTGCGCCCGGTAGGCCTCCACGATCTGGTTGCCGATCGTGAAGTAGGGGTGCAGCGACGACTGTGGGTCCTGGAAAATCATGGCCGCGCCCGCGCCGCGATGGTTGCGCATGTCGTCCTGCGACATGCCCACGATCTCGCGCTCGCCCAGCCTGATCGAGCCGTGGATCCGGGCGGCCTTGGGGTCGTGCAGGCCCATGATGGCCATGCTCGACACGCTCTTGCCCGAGCCGGACTCGCCCACGATCGCGAGCGTGCGTCCCAGGCCCAGCGAGTAGCTGAGTCCTTGCACGGCCCGCACCACGCCGTCGGCGGTGGGGAACTCGACCACGAGATCCTTGACGACCAGATAGGGCGCCTCGCCCGCCTGCCGATCGCTCCGCTTCGCCCGGTCCCGGGACACCCTGACCGGGCCGCGCTTGGTCACGATCGCCGGGGCGCTTTCCACTTCTTCGATCATCGGAGTCTCACTCGGGGGTCAAGGATGCTGTAGGCGATGTCCACGATCAGGTTCATCACCACGAGCGCGATCGAACCTACCAGGACGGTGGCCATTAGCACGGGAAGGTCGTATTGGTTGAACGCCTGGATGGCAAGCCGGCCAAGGCCTGGCAGGCCGAAGATGGTCTCGGTGAAGATGGCGCCGCCGAGTTGGAAGGCGATGTCCAGGCCGAGGATCGTGGCGATCGGCGTGACGGCCGCCCGGAGCCCGTGGCGGTAGACCACCCTGCGTTCGCTGATGCCCTTGGCGCGCGCCGTGCGCACGTAATCCTCGCTCAGCGATTCGATCATCGATGCGCGCGAATATCGGGTGTAGGAGGCGGCGTTGACGATGCCGAGCGTCAGCCATGCGGCCAGCAACCCGCTCGCCCACGCGCCCGGGTTTTCGGCTATGGAGGTGTATTCCGAGCGGGGCAGGATCACCCCCGCGACGTAGAGCGCCGACAGCAGCGCCACTACGAAGTAGGGGATCGAGCCGATCGACAGCGTGCCCGTGACGATCGCGCGGTCGGCGAAAGTGCCCCGCAGTTTGGCCGAGGCCGTGCCCGTCAGCAGGCCGATTATCAGGTAGAAGAACGCGGCGCCGAGCACGATGGACAGGGTCACCGGCAGCGCGTTGCCGATCAGCTTGGTCACCGGCTGCCCGAGCGTGTAGGAGTAGCCGAGACAGGGGGCGGCGCATTCCTGGACGATGCCTCCGGCGGTGTATGTGCGCCCAACGAACAGACCCTGGATGTAGCCGGTGAACTGGGTCAGGATCGGATCGTCGACGTGGAGGC
>JBIOYB010000392.1:0-6008 GCA_044869915.1 Allorhizocola sp. | reverse complement strand
TTCCGCAGGACGAAACCAGAGGCGGGGCCGACACGGGCTACGGCACCGTCAAAGGCACGATCCTGTCCTACAAAGCGCACCAGCCCAACCGGCGCCAGCTCACCTTCATCGGCCTGTTCCCGGATCGCATCCCAGAGGGCCGCCCGGTCAGCTGCGTCATCATGGACCACCCCGGACCCTTTGTCCTGGACAAGGTTCCCCGCGGGAGCTGGTATCTGCTCTCGCACGCCGTGGTCGTCAACGCCGACGAAGACATGAGCGACGATCCGCCCAGAAGTGATCTATCCGTCGCCACCCACGGTCCGCTCACCATCCGGCCCGGCGCCGAGGTCGACGCCGCCGAGGTCCGGCTCAAGCCCATCCGCTCGCTGGACCCGCCCGTCCTGCTTGCACTTTTGGACGTACGAAAGGCGGCGCTGGAGCGGGCAGCTGCACGCGCGGCTGCGACGGCGGCCATGCGGGAGGCCGTGCAGCGCGAGACCACACTGACCGACATGCCGGAGGAAGCTTCAGCGGCGCGCCAGACGGAAGCGGCGCGCGCAAGCGAGGCCGGCCTACAGGACGCGACCGACAACCAGCGCCGCCCGCTCTCAGCGGTGAGCACGCCCATCCCCCTGCTCGAGCCGGCGGCACGCGGCGGCACCACCGCGATGCGCGAGGCGGTGTCGGCGTGGCGCGAGGCCGCGTAGCACTTCCGTGGGTCTCCAGGGTTTGAGCCGCCAGGCAGGCACTGGAGACCCACCGACAGGCGCCCGGCGACCGGGTACACAAAACGGCGGCCACCGGTGAAACCAGTTGCCGCCGTCGAGTTTTCGTGAGTCTCACACGGTGTGCACGGTCATGGGCAGCCCGCCGCGGATCCGCAGCGACAGCATGGGCTCCGGCACGACCTCATAGGACGGCGCCTTGCGCAGGCGCAGCTCGCGCGCGAGCACGCTGACGACGAAGGCGGCCTCCATCATGCCGAGATGGTTACCCACGCAGAATCGCGGGCCGGCGCCAAACGGGATGTAGGCGTAACGCGGGCGCTCGGGCGCCAGCGCCGGGTCGAACCGCTCCGGGTCGAAGCGGGTCGGATCCGTCCAAAAGCGAGGATGGCGATGCAGCGTGTAGGTGCAGATGACGACGTCGGCGCCGGCCGGCACGCGGTAGCCGCCGACCTCGTCGGGCGCCAGTGCCTTGCGCGGCAGCAGCCACACCGGCGGGTACAGCCGCATGACCTCTTCCAGGACCATGTTTGTGTACCGCAACGAGTGCAGGTCCGCGAACGTCGGCGCGCGGTCCCCGAGCACCGACACGGCCTCCTCGTGCAGCCGCTCCCACACCTGCGGATGCTGGTCGATCAGGTACAGCGTCCAGCTCAATGTGCTCGCCGTGGTCTCGTGCCCGGCGAGCAGCAGCGTGACCATCTCGTCGCGCAGCCGCTCCCGCCCCACGCGCGGATCCGCCTCCGCGTCGGCCGACACGACCAGCCGCGACAGCACGTCGTCACGGTCCAATCCGGACCGCCGGCGCGCCGCCACCAGCTCGTCGACGATGCGCTGCAGGTCGGCCTTTGCCCGCCGGAAGCGCAGCTGGCGCGGCAGCGGGATGAAGCCGGGCACCGCCGACAGCGTCGCGAGCTCGAACATGGCCTGATCCTGGACGGCCGCGAACGAGTCGCCGATGGAGCCGAACTCGTCGAGGTCGGCGTCGAGCAGCGTGCGCCCGAGCACGCCCAGCGTCAGGCCGGTCATCTCGTTCATCACGTTGACCGGCGCACCGCTGTGCCGCTTGAGCCGCTCGACCAGCTTGACCGCCTCCTGCGCGATCACGTCGGCCTGTGCGGCGATGCGCTTGCTCTGGAACGCCGGCTGGATCACCTTGCGCTGCTTGCGCCACAGCTCGCCCTCGCTGGTGAGCAGCCCGTCGCCGAGCGCCCGCCGGGCGTGCACGAGCCCGATCCCCTTGTGGTAGTTGCCGCTGTTGTCGGCCAGCACGTGCTTGGCGTGATCCGGATGGTTGAAGAAGTACAGTTCCTTGGGGCCCACCGGGATCCGCACGGCGTCGCCATACTGCGCGGCCGCGTCGGTCATCATGCCCAGCCGGTCCCGGTTCATCACGGCCAGCATGCGCAGGGCCGAGGCGCGCGACGGCCCGGGCGGCGCGGCCGCGGCGCCGCCCGGTCTGTTTTGGATAGTGGTCATGACGTGGCACCGATCCGCGAGAGGAACTTGCCCTGGTGGAAGACGAGCGCCTCGCCGGCGTCGCCGCGCTCCATCGACAGCAGGTTGCCGACGAAGATGCTGTGGTCGCCGCCGTCGTGGCACGAGCGCAGGTCGCATTCGAAGTGCGCCAGGGCGCCCTTGATCAGTGGAGCGCCCGTGAGCGGTCCGGGCAGCCAGTCGACGGCGTCGAACTGCTCCCGGCCGGTCGGGCGGCTCCGGTCGGCGAAATATCGCGCGATGCCTTCCTGATCGGCGGCGAGCACCGACACGGCGAACGACCGTGCCGAGCGCAGCGCCCCGTGCATGATGGCCTCGTGCCCGACGCAGATGAGCACCAGCGGCGGGTCGAGCGAGACGGACGTGAACGAGTTGGCGGTCATGCCGTGCGGCGCGTCGCCGCCGGTCGTCACGATGGTGACGCCGGTGGCGAACGTGCCGAAGGCCCGCCTAAGCGACAGCTTGTCCACGGTTACACCATTTCCATGTAGGGCGTGAGGGCTTCCACGAGAGAGTCGGGCACGCGGGCCGGGATCGTGCGGGTGTTGGGGCCGCGCATGCACGCGACCCGCTGGCTCCCGCGGGCGACGAGCGTCTCGAGCTCGCCCAGCTTCACGTAGTCGAACCCGAAGTGGATCTGTGTCTGGGCGAGCTCGATCAGGCGCATCCGGATCGACAGCTCGTCAAAGGCCGTGATCTCGGCGAAGAACTCGCAGTCCACCTTGAGCGTGAACAGCTTCAGGTCGTCCTGGATCTCGGCGAGCACCGCCGGGGCGCGCTCCTTGAGGAACAGCTCCCGGCAGCGCCCCTGCCAGCGCAGATAGTTTACGTAGTACACGTTCCCGACGAGGTTGGTCTCCTCGAAGCCGACCGTGTGGCGGTATTCGAAATACATGGGGTTACCCCCTTGCCAGGATCGCGAAGACGACCGGCCCGTTCAGCCCGCGCAGGGTCGTTGCCAGCGCGGCGATCCGGTGCTCGCCGGCGGCGAACACGGCCCAGCCCTTGCGATTCGCAGGTTGCAGGGTCAGCGGCCCGCGTGGCGACAGACCCGCCTTCTGCAGGCACTCGATGGCCGCCCACACCCGCGTGGCCGCCACGTCGGACTGCTCGCCGTAGGTCTGGCCGACGAGGGTGGCCAGCTCGAAGTGCGGGCCGAGCAGGCCGCGCCACGCCGCCTCCGGCCGCTTCTCGACCGGCTCGACATCGCACGCGATAGCACCCGGGCCAGTCTGCCGGTCCACCACGCACAGGGTGACACCGGCGCCGTGCGCGGCCGACAGGATCCGCCCACCGTCGAGCTCGGGCCGGCCGTCGGGCCGATACCGCACGTCGACCGGCTCGCCGGCCGCACGCGACGCCGCGATCGCGGTGGCCGCGCGTCGCGAGGCGACGTAACCCGACTCCTCGTCCAATGTGGATGGCTCGACCACGACGGAGGCTCGCGCACCGATGAGATCTCCGGCCGCGCGCTCCAGATAGGACCCGAGCAGTGCAGCCACCCACGGGCCGGTGCCGTCCTTCTTCCGGACGGCCTGCAGCTTGAGGCCCTCCCAGCGCTCGATCACCTCGCCGCTGCCGTTGCGCAGGGCGATGTCGTAAAGGTAGGTGTCGCCGTCGCGGCTGCGTTCCGTCGCGCAGTAGCGCAATCCGTCCGTCATCGCGGCCGGGCCCGCCGGGTAGAGGCGCTCGATGCCCGCCGGCAGCAGTGTCGCGTCCGGGACGCAGACCTGGTTGCCGTGCATCAGCGCGTCGCGCACGCCCGGGTCGCCCAGCAGCAGCTCGCTCGGCAGGAAGCCGGCGAACCAGCCGACGTCGACCGACGCCAGCGACGCGTCGACATGCCTCGCCGCCGCTCGGTGGTAGGCGCGCAGCCGCTGGAACCGTCCACCTTGGAACAGGGTGTCGCCGTAGAGGTCGGCGGCCGGGTGCAGCCGCACCGCCGTCATCCCGGCCGGCACCTGGTCCGGCGGTCCGGCCGGGATCGCGGTGTCGCAAGGCCACACCAGCCGGGCCCGGAAGTGGTCGGCCGCGAAACCGGTCTCCGCGCTGCGGATCACGACGTCGGCGCTGTCCGGCCCGGTCACGACGGCCGCGACCCGGATGGTGGTCGAACCGTCCGGCGGCACCACGATGGGCCGCAGGAACGAGACGTCCTCCAGCACCGGGGTTTGCGGGCGCCCGGTCATCGCGTAGGCGACCTGCGTCATGGCCTCCATCCCGAACACGGCCGGGAACAGCAGGTTGCCGTCGAGCAGGTGGTCGGGCAGGTACAGGTCGGTGCCCCCGCTCAGCGCGACCTCGGTCACGAGTTCCACGCCGTGGTAGCGGATGAGCGGCTTGTCCACGAATCGCAACAGCGGCAGCGGCGGCCGATCGTAGCGCACTGTGTCGATGCCCTCGGTGCGCCCGCTGATGACCACGACGCTCGGCGCGTCAGGGTCCTCGAGCAGCCTGCGCAGGATGGCCATGCCCTGGTCCGGCGAGATGGGCGTGACGCCTTCGCGGGCAAGGGATTCGACGACGTCGAGGCGTTCGCCCATGCCGACGCCCGACCACACCGACCACTCCAGGCACATCACGCGGCAGTGCGGATGTGCGGCTCCGAATTGGAGCGTGAGGTCGGCGAGCCACTCGTTGGCCGTGGCATAGTGCGCCTCGCCGCGCAGCCCCGCCCGCCCGATGATGCTGCCCAGTGTGACCAGCAGCCGCACCTGAGCCGGGTCGACGGCGGCGAGCACCGCGCGCAGCCCGTCGATCTTCGGGGCGAACGTGCGCTCGAAGGCGGCCATGTCCAGGTTGGACAGTGCGGCCGGCTCGTTGCGCCCGGCGCCGTGCAGGACCGCGGTCACCGGCCCGAGCTCCGTGACGAGGGTCTCCACCGCCGCCCGCACCTGGCCGGGGTTGGTCACGTCGGCGCTGGCGTAGGCCACCTTGAGCCCCATGCCGGCCATGCGGCGAAGGTTGGCGGCGAGCTCCGTGTCCTTGGCCGGGTCGGAGCGCCCGAGCAGCGCGAGCCGCGCCCCGCTGTCGGCGGCCATCGCGATGGCGCACTCGGCCGTGATCCCCTTGCCGCCGCCCGTCACGAGCAGCACATCGCCCTCGCCCAGCGGCATCACCGTCCGGGTTGGACGGTAGGGCATGACGCGTAGCGTGGGCACGCGCCGCTTGCCCGCCTCGTCGTAGTGTGCCTCGGCAAAGCCCGAGGTGGCCGCGACCTCGTTGACGATCCACGGCACGGCCTTCGCGGCCGGCGGCGCGTGCACGATGGTGACCTTCACTTGCGGCGCCTCGAGCTTGAGCGTCTTGGCCAGGCCCGCCGCTCCCCTGCCGTGCTGCACGAGCACGAACCGGTTGGCGCCCGGCGCCGCCTTCGCGCCCAGCAGCGCCAGCTGCAGGTCCTCCTCCCCGCACTCCTTGGGCAGGCACACCAGCACGCCGGACCCGACGCCCGCCTGCTGCAGCGCCTTGCGCAATGGCTCGGCCAGCGGGTGACCGGCGTCGGCGTAGACCCGCCACTCGCCGCTCTCGCCGCCCTTGATGGCGGGCGGCAGCGGCAGCTCGTCCATGTCCAGCGTCCACGGGCGCGCCCAATCCCCCGCCCCCGCGACGATCCGCGGCTCGGTGGCGTCGGTGGCCGTCGAGGCGAGCGTCTCCATCGCGGCCACGAGCTCCTTGACGGTCGCGGTCGCGAGGTTGGTCGGGGTCTGCGCGGGCGGGATGCCCAGGTGCTGCGCCAGCTGGTTGACCAGCTGCCCGACCGTGATCGAGCTCAGGTGCAGGTCGTCGAGCAGCCGGCTGTCC
>JBIOYB010000391.1:0-4744 GCA_044869915.1 Allorhizocola sp. | reverse complement strand
CTCGCGCTGGCCATGCGCGAGGCGGGCAGGCTCACCGACGACACGCTCGTCGCGACCGTGATGAGCAACCTGGGGCTGCGCATCGCCATGCGCGAGGCGGGGATCCGGTTGGTGGAGGCGAAGGTGGGCGACCGTTACGTGCTCGAGGAGCTGAGGTCGCGGGGGCTGGCGTTGGGCGGCGAGCAGAGCGGGCACGTGGTGATGCCGGCCTACGCCACGACCGGCGACGGCATCCTGACCGGGCTCTCGGTGGCGGCGCGCATGGCCGCCACCGGCAAGTCGCTGGCGACACTCGCCGGTGTGGTCACGAAGCTGCCGCAGGTGCTCATCAACGTGAAGGTGGGCGACCGCGGCGTGGCCGCGAGCCCGCTGGTGCAGGCCGCGGTGGCGGCGGCAGAGGCCCAGCTGGGCGAGTCGGGCCGGGTGCTGCTGCGCCCGTCGGGCACGGAGCCGCTGGTGCGCGTCATGGTCGAGGCCCAGACGGCCGACATCGCCCAGAAGATCGCGGAGGGCCTGGCCGCCGAGGTCCGGGCGGCCAGTCCCGTCTTGCCCGTCTAGGGCTTGCCCACGTAGGTAAACGCGCAGGAGGCCAGCAAGCCACCCTTGGCGTCGTTTTTGCGCTGCTCCTTGCCATCGACCAGGATGCGGCAGCTCTTGACGGTGTCGGCATCTGCGTCCGGGATGGCCGTGACGAGCAGTCCGAAATTGTCTTCGTCGACGGTGATCTCCTTGTTCCAGGGCAGCTGAGCGGTCTCGCTGTCCTGGCTGCCCTTGCCGAGAGCCCAGGCGATGTACGCCTTGCCGGTGCCGTCGACCTCATAGCGCACGACGTGCGATCCGGCCTGCCCGGCGGGCGGGCGGGCTTCGCCGCTCGGGAGCTGATCGATGATCTCGTTGGCCTTCTTGTCGGCCAACCAGCCGAGGCCCAAAACCGCCGCGCCGCAGCCGACGCAGGCGAGCAGGAGGACGCCGAGGATGATCCCGATGATCAGTCCGGCCTTGGACTTGTGCACCGGCTGCGGGGGCGGGATGGGGGCGTAGGTCATGGCCGGGATGGTAGATCGGCTTTGCGTGTAGCGCTCCGACCTGTCGGGAAGGTGATCCTCGTTTTCATGTCCGAAAGTGCGCAATATCTCTGCTTGAAAGTTCGGCTTTCGCGCACGGGCTTTGCGCGATATGGTGCCTGCATGTGTGGGATCGTGGGTTACACCGGTTCGCAGGAAGCCATCCAGGTCGTGCTCGACGGGCTCCGCCGGCTCGAATACCGCGGCTACGACTCCGCGGGCGTCGCGGTTTTGTCGGAGGGCCCGTCTACAGTCGCGGCATTGAAGCTTGCGAAGAAGGCGGGCAAGCTGAGCAACCTGGAGAAGGAGGTTCAAGCCGGGGCGGATGGCTTCGCCGGCACGACCGGGATCGGGCACACGAGGTGGGCGACCCACGGCGGGCCGACCGACCGCAACGCCCATCCGCACGTGTCCGCGGATGGCCGAGTGGCCGTCATCCACAACGGCATCATCGAAAACTTTGCCAAGCTGCGCGCCTCGCTTGAGGCCTCCGGCATCGAGTTCCACAGCGAGACCGACACCGAGTGTGTGGCCCATCTGCTGGCACTGGAGCTAGCCGACGCCGGGGATCTGGCCGAGGCGATGCGCCGGGTCTGCCGCCAGCTCGAGGGGGCTTTTACGTTGCTGGCGGTCGAGACCGGTACCCCCGGGAAGGTTGTTGGAGCACGGAGAAACTCGCCGTTGGTGGTCGGTCGCGGACAGGGCGAAAACTTCCTGGCCAGCGATGTCAGCGCGTTCATCGCGCACACGCGAGACGCGATCGAGCTGGGTCAGGACCAGGTGGTGCTGATCACGGCCGATTCCGTGGAGATAACAGACTTTCTGGGGGTACCGGCCGAGGGCCGCGACTTTCACGTCGACTGGGACCTGTCGGCAGCGGAAAAGGGCGGCCACGACTGGTTCATGCTCAAGGAGATCGGCGAGCAGCCGCACGCGGTCGAGGACACCCTGATCGGGCGGATGGGTGAGCACGGCGAGATCGTGCTCGACGAGGTCCGGCTCTCGGATCAGGATCTGCGCGACGTCGACAAGATCTTCATCATCGCGTGCGGGACGGCCTATCACGCGGGGCTCGTGGCGAAATATGCGATCGAGCACTGGACGCGGATCCCGTGCGAGGTCGAGCTCGCGAGCGAGTTCCGCTATCGCGACCCCGTGCTGGACCGGTCCACGCTGGTCGTCGCGATCTCGCAGTCGGGCGAGACCATGGACACGCTGATGGCGCTGCGGCATGCCAAGGAGCAGAAGGCGCGCGTGCTGGCCATCTGCAATACCAACGGTTCGACGATCCCGCGCGAGTCGGACGCGGTGCTTTACACGCATGGCGGGCCGGAGATCGCGGTCGCGTCGACGAAGGCGTTCCTGACGCAGCTGGCGGCGTGCTTCCTGGTCGGGCTGCATCTCGCGCAGGTTCGGGGCATCAAATACGCCGACGAGGTGGGCGCCGTCGTCGACCAGTTGCGGGCCATGCCGGCGGCGATCGCGCAGGTGCTGTCCACAATGGACGATGTGCGCGAGCTGGCGCGGTCGCTGGCCGACCAGAAGACGTTCATCTTCCTCGGGCGGCACGTCGGTTACCCCGTGGCGCTGGAGGGCGCCCTCAAACTCAAGGAGCTGGCATATGTTCACGCGGAAGGCTTCGCGGCCGGCGAGATGAAGCACGGCCCGATCGCGGTCATCGAGGAGGGCACACCGGTCGTGTGCGTGGTGCCGTCACCCGCCGGGCGGGGAGTGTTGCACGACAAGATTGTGAGCAACATTCAGGAGGTGCGGGCGCGCGGCGCGCGGACGATCGTCATCGCCGAGGAGGGCGACGAAGCTGTTGTGCCGTATGCGAATCACGTGATCCGTGTCCCGCGCACGCCGACCCTGTTTGCGCCGTTTGTCACGACGGTGCCGCTGCAGGTGCTCGCCGCCGAGATCGCCAATGCGCTCGGGCACGACGTCGACCAGCCCCGCAATCTGGCCAAGTCGGTGACGGTGGAGTAGTCAATTTCTGCTGTACACAGTGGGATCCGCGATCTGGCGATAGACCGGCTCGCGGATCCGATGACACCAAAGGTTCGAGCCGGGAGGCTTGGTCGGCTGCGATGCGGGCAAACCACGCGGCGACTTCGACGGACCCTGCGGCCGCGCCTTCTCCCTGATCGCTAATTGACGAGAGCACTGCCGACTAAGTGGATGTGTCAAGCGGTGCCGGTGGTGGCAATGCGAGCGAGGGCGTCGAGGGCCGGGTTGGTGGGGTGGAAGTAGCCCGAGTGGCCCGTGGGGGCGGACGCGAACCGCTGGGCGCCGAAGCGCGGGTGGTCGGGATCGCGGCCGAGGATGAAGCCGGGGACCAGACGGATGGGATCGTCGCGGGCGGTGCAGGCCCAGACCTGTGTGGGATCACGCAGATGCGCGGCCGTGGGCGCGCCCATGCCGGGCGAGCCGAGGGCCACGATGTCGTCCGCGATGAGGTCACCCTCGCGCTCGGCGACGCCGACCACGACCGAACCATAGGAGTGGCCGATGACGGTGCGCTGTCCAATCTCACCGGTGTGATTGGCCGCCAGCCCCTCTTGGAAGCGCCGCAACGCATCCGCGCCGTCACGGGCCGCCTTGAGCAGTGCGGCGTCGGCGAAGTCTGGTGCGTCGTATCCGAGCCACATCACGACCGCGGTATCGGGGCCGGCCCGCTCGCGAAGGGCCACGGCGCGCTCGAGCTCGCCCGAGACATCGCGAAGTGAGGTGCCCGCGCCGGGGACGTAGGTGGCGACGTTGCGTGAGGTGTCAGGGTCGCCGAACGCGACCACGATGCGCCCGTCGCCGCGCTCGTCGTATTGCAGGAGCAACGCGTCGGAGCGGTCGAGCAAGGGCAGGCCGCCGGGATAGCGGGCGCGGTTGAGGCGGTCGCGCTCGTGGGCGGGCAACAGATCCAGCGGCGGGTCGGGGGCCGCCGATGCGAGGCCGATCAGCTGGCGCAGGCGATCGCACGCCAGCCGCGCGGCCGTGCCGCCGGACCACGCGGACTCGAGCTCGGACAGGCACGCCTGCAAGGACGACGCGAGGATCGGGGGCCGATCGGCGATGGCGTCGAGGCGATCGGCAACGCGGGCAAGGACTTCTGGTTCGACGACGAGTGTCCGCACGGCAGCACAGTTTTCCTCCACAGCCGCCTGTGGACAGCTGTGATGCACATCCTGTGGATAACTTCCGAGCGAACGCGCATCGCCTGTGGACAACCGCGAAACAGTCGCCGGAGCGCGGTAGGGTCACATCCGTGATTGTGTCGGTAGGCAACGATGTGGTCCTTGTCGAGCGGTTCATCACGGCCCTGAGGCGCACGCCGCTGCTGGCCGAGCGCCTGTTCACGGAGGCCGAGCGCACGACGCGCTCGGGCAACCCGCGATCACCGGAGTCGCTTGCCGCGCGGTTCGCTGCCAAGGAGGCCGTGGCCAAGGCGTTGGGCGCGCCCAGCGGCTTGCATTGGCACGATTGCGAGATCGTCGTCGACCCCGACGGGCGGCCGTGGCTGACCGTGTCGGGTTCGGTGGCCGCAGCGGCCGCCGACCGGGGGATCGAGCGGTGGCACCTGTCGCTTTCGCACGATGGCGGGATCGCGTCGGCGGTCGTGATCGCGGAGGCGGGGGCATGAGCGCTGACCTTTGCGGATGTGCCGGCTTGAGGGGAGGGTGCAC
>JBIOYB010000390.1:0-2198 GCA_044869915.1 Allorhizocola sp. | reverse complement strand
TCGGGCCCCAGCTCGCGCGGCGCGCACTGCGTCTGGTTCGTGGACGGCGAGTACCTGCACCTCACGTCCGGTTCCGCCGACTTCGAGCCGACCCACCAGAAGGATGACCAGTTCTACCGGATCTTCGACGTGCGCAATCCCTCGAAGCCGGCTGAAGTGGGGCGCTGGTGGTACCCCGGGACCCGCAAGGGTGATTCCGCGCCGCCGCCCCCCCGGCACCCCAGGTTCGACGGCGGCTATCGCCCGCACAATACCAACGTCTATCCGCAGCGCCCCGACCGGGCCTACATCGGCTACATCGACGGCGGCGCGTGGATACTGGATATCAGCGACAAGTCCAGGCCCAAGCCGGTGGGGCACTTGCGGTACTCGCCGCCCTACAACGGCTTCTCGCATACCGTGCTGCCGCTCATCGAGCGCCAGCTCCTCATCATTTCCGACGAATGCGTGAGGGACGACGGCGAGGACTGGCCCAAGCTCACGTGGGTGGTGGACGCGAGGGTGGAATCGAACCTCGTGCCGGTGGCGACGCTGCCGCTGCCGCCGGCCGATGCCTTCGTCAAGCGCGGCGGGCGCTACGGCTCTCACAACCTGCACGAGAACCTGCCGGGACCGTGCTCGTTCCGGTCGGAAAACGTCGTCTTCGGGACCTTCTTCAATGGGGGCGTGCGGGCCTTCGACCTGTCCAACCCGCTGCAGCCGAAGGAGGCGGGCTACTTCGTTCCCGGCGTGCCCAGCCTCGCTCCCAAGGGATCCGCGCAGATCAACGACGTCTGGGTGGACGAGAACCGGCTTGTTTACGCGATGGACCGGTTTGGCGGGGGCCTCTACACTCTCGAGACTACGTTCTAGCTGCCAGACGCCAGCCGCCAGACGTCAGCCGTCTCCTGGAGGCCAGCGACGGGCAACCGAAGCCAAGGGCAGCTGTCCGAGCCATCATGACAACCACTGAAGCCAGTCCCACCGCCACCCGCGACGCGCTTGCGGGGTTGATACCCGTGTCCATCATCACGGGCTTCCTGGGTAGCGGCAAGACCACCCTTATCAACCGGCTGCTCAAGCGTCCCGAGATGAACCGCGTAGCGGTCATCGTCAATGAGCTGGGCGAGATCGGCGTCGACAACGACCTCGTCGAAGTTTCCTCCGAGCAGATGATGCTGCTCAACAACGGCTGCCTGTGCTGCGTGCTGCGCGGCGACCTGCAGGAAACGATGCGGGACCTGTTCATCAAGCGCCGCAACGGCGAGATCATCGATTTCGACCGCGTCATCATCGAGACTACCGGCCTGGCCGATCCGGCCCCCGTGATGCAGACCCTGATCACGGACACGCTGCTGCTCGAGCAATACCGACTCGACTGCGTGGTGACGCTGGTGGATGCCGTGAATGCGCCGGGCCAACTCAAGGAGTTCTCCGAGCCGGTCAAGCAGGCGGCACTGGCCGACCGGCTGGTGGTGACCAAGTCCGACCTCGCCGGGCAGAAGCAGGTCGCGGCGCTCCAGGAGCGGTTGCACGAGATCAATCCCAAGGCGCCGGTCAAAGTGGCGCTCAACGGCGAAATCGAGCTCTCGTTCCTGGTGGACGTGGGGCTGCGCCGCACTCAGGCGCGGCTGGAGGAGATCGAGCGCTGGCTGGGCGCCGATGACGAGCACGAGCACGGGCACCGCCATGACGAGACCGTGCAGTCGTTCGTGCTCCGCTTCGAGAAGCCTTTTCCGTGGCCAGCGTTCACGCAGTGCCTGGAAGTGCTGACAGCCCTGCGCGGACCGGACCTGCTGCGGGTGAAGGGCCTGGTCAACGTCGAAGGAAAATCAGGGCCGATGGTGGTGCAGGGCGTGCAGCACTTGTTTCACCCGCCGCTGGAGCTGGCCGCGTGGCCGGGACCGGACCGGGGCACCCGCCTGGTATTCATCACACGCGGCATCCCACGGCAGGTCGTCGCCGATCTATTCACCGCGATCGGCGCCATTGGCACCGGTTGAGTTCCGGCACCAGCGCTGATTCGACCCTCCTTGCCGTAGCACTGTAGCCGTATTCGGCCAGATTGCCGCGCAAGTCGGCCGGGCAATCAGTTAGTCGCGCCACACCGGTGGCCCGAATCGTCCCCGAGCACCGGCAACTCTTGGCCATCCACCCGATGGCAGCCCTCCGATAGTCCGATCGACGCAGGCCACCCGGAGCATTGCATCACGGACTGC
>JBIOYB010000389.1:0-18705 GCA_044869915.1 Allorhizocola sp. | reverse complement strand
CCTCCCGGAGCCCCCGAGGTCTCCCGCCGGAGGCACGCCCTTCCACCCCCACTCACAGCACGGCTCGCCCACACCCCCCGGCGAGTAGAAGCGCCGGCCCATAGTCCCCGTGTCAGGGGGCAGCCAGCCCCGGGCAGCCGGGACCGATCCGGCCGGTCGTGAAACCGGTCGTGAAATACGAAACGAGATCGGCCGAGCAGGTCGGGTCGCGCAGGACCGAGGCATGCATATCGTCGCCGACGGTGTAGACCGTGCCGCCGACCACGGCCCGCATCTGCGCGGTCCACTGGTGGGGGCTGAGGTGAGGTGGCGCGGTGAGCGCATTTTGGGGCAGGGTGGCGGGATGAGGGTCGGTCCGGTGTTGCGATGTGTCAACGTGCGCAAGGTGTTCCGGCGCCAGCGGCGAGACAGCGTGGTGCTGCGCGAATTGTCGCTGGACGTGGCGGAGCACGAGGTCGTGGTGCTTATCGGGGCGTCCGGATCAGGGAAGTCGACGCTGCTGCGCTGTGTCAACCTGCTGGAGACGATCGATGATGGCACGATCCACCTCGACGGCGTGGACATCACCGAGCCCGGCGTTGACGCGGATCGCGTACGAAGAAAAATTGGTTTGGTCTTTCAATCATTTAATCTTTTCCCGCACCTGTCCGTCTTGGACAACATCACACTGGCGCCGAGGCGGGTGCATGGGCTCAACCGTGCCGACGCGCAGGCCAAGGCGCTGGATCTGCTGGAGCGGGTGGGCCTGGCCGACCGGGCGCGCGACTACCCCGATCGGCTGTCGGGCGGGCAGCAGCAGCGGGTGGCGATCGTGCGCGCGCTGGTCAACGCGCCCCGGCTGATGCTGCTCGACGAGGTCACGTCGGCGCTCGATCCGCAGCTCGTGGGCGAGGTGCTGGCGCTGATCCGCAGCCTCAAGGCCGACGGCATGACCATGCTGATCGCCACGCACGAGATGGGCTTTGCCCGCCAGGTCGCCGACCGGGTGTGCTTCCTCCACAATGGACAGATCCTCGAGCAGGGCCCGCCCGAACAGGTGCTCAGCGACCCGGTCGAGCCGACGACGCGCCAGTTCCTGCGGCTGATGGAATCGGCGGGCCGGTCGGCGGGTTAGGGTCGATATGACTGAAGCTGTGCAGACGCGCGGGCGGGTCCGGGTCGAGCAGGGCGCCAAGCGGGTGCGTGCCTTTTTGGGCGGGCAGGCCGTCGCCGACACGATCCGGCCCACCTACGTCTGGGAGTCCCCTTACTACCCCACCTTCTACTTCCCCGTCGAGGACGTGCGCGTCGAGTTGGAGCCGACCGGACGGACCGCACACTCCCCCAGCCGCGGCGAAGGCGAGCTTTACACGATCCGGGTCGGCGATCGCGTGGCCGAGGACGCGGCCCTGCGCTACCCCGATTCGCCGCTCGAAGCCTTGCGCGGCCTGGTCCGCCTGGACTGGAAGGCGATGGACGCCTGGTTCGAGGAGGACGAGGAGGTCTACACGCACGCCCGGGATCCGCACACGCGCATCGACATCCTGCCGAGCTCACGACACATTCGGGTCGAGGTCGACGGCGTGGTCGTGGCGGAGTCCAAGCGGCCCATGCTGCTGTTCGAGACCGGGCTGCGCACGCGCTACTACCTGCCCAAGACCGACGTGCGGCTGGACCTGCTCGAGCACACCGACACGATCACCCACTGCCCCTACAAGGGCCAGGCCGAATATTGGGCCATCCGCACGCCCACCGGCCTCAAGCAGGACCTGGCGTGGTCCTATCGCACTCCGCTGCCCGAGAGCCAGCGGATCGCGGGACTGATCGCCTTCTACAACGAGAAGGTCGAGCAATACATCGACGGTAGGCGCGAAGAGATCTAGCGCAGGCGACCGCACGGGATGAGCACGGGGAAGCCCCGTAGCTGCCCGGTCGACTCCTCCTTCAGGAAGACCGGCGCGGTGGCATCAGTGGGGTCGATCGCGACGACCTCCACCGGCTGCTCCTGGCAACCCAGACGGGCTCGCGCCACGGATTCGTCCCACGGCGCGAGCTCGCGGGCGCGCGGGCCCACGGTTTGATAGCTGAAGGCAAACACCAGTGCCACCCCGGCGAAGAGGGTGATCAACGGCGCCAAGGCGAGCCAGCGCGGCCGGTCGGGCCGGGGCAGCAGCAGCGCGGCCAGCGCCGCAAACAGCATCAGTTCCGGCGCGATGACATAGCGGAGCTCGTGCGCGCCATATTGCATCAGCGTCCCGCAGGCGAACGCCACGGCGGTCAGGCCCATGAGGGCGGCCAGCTTCCAATGTGGACGGGTCACCCGCAGGGCGGCCAGCAGCACGACCAATCCGACCACGACCCATGACGCCTGGATCAGCCAGGACGGGTGGACGTTTTGATCGCCGCGGCCGGTGATGCCGTAGCCGAACAACGAGTGTGGCAGGGCCCATTCGGCCGTGGTTTGCAAGGCCCACAACGGGTCCCAGTTGGACGGCATGATCGTGGGCCGTGCCGTGCGACCGGCCGCGAGCGCGGTCAGGTTTGCCGCCAAGGCGAGCGACAGGCTGCCCACCATGCCCGCGCTGATCAGGTCGCGGCGCCCGTAGAGCCGCAGCAGCGCCAGCGGGATCAGGATGACGGCGAGGAACGAGCTCACGCCGACCGCGAGCACGGCGAGCACCGAGGCGATCCGGGCGGCCTTGCGCTGCGGCACCCACAGCACCATCCACATGGCCGTGTACACGCCGGCGAACTGCAGCGTGGCCACGTTGTTGGACGCCGCCGCCGCGACGTTTTCCGCTATCGGCACCGCCACGATCGGCGCCGCAGCGATCAACCGCGCCGGCGAGTGGTGCAGGTATTGGCGGCTGGCGAAGTGGACGCCCAGCGCCATGAGGCCCGTGACGAGGGCGGCCTCGATGGTCAGTATCGCCGGGCCCCACTCGATCGGCGCCCAGCCGGCCGGGATGGCCAGTGCCCGCGGGACCATCACGAAGTAGCCGTTGAGCGGGCGCAGGATCATCCGAAACTCGTTGCGCGTCAAGGCGTCGGTGAGGAAGTTGGATCCGTCCTCGGCCCAGATGGTGTTGAGCACCCCGGGCCCGCCCGGCACCCGCCCCAGGCCGACCACGGCGCCCGCGATCACCGCGAGGGCGGCCAACCATCCCCACCGGGACAGGCCGGGACGCGGCGGGTCCTCGGGGAACAGGCGTGCCACCCGTTCCCGCGGGCCGGGGTTGGCGTCGGCCAGAGCGACCGGCAAATCAGCGGGGGGTTTCGCCGTTGATCGATCTTGCAGCATCACGCGCTGCAAATTATCATGCTTTGCCCGTTTCGCCCGTCTGCCCATCGCTATGGCGGCTCACGAATTCCGCACCCGCTTTGGGCAAACCGCCCGCATGCGCCGGCCGGTCCGGGTGACCATCCAAACCGTGGTTGCTCTGGAAGCCGCGCTGGGCGCGCGTTTGGAGGCCAGGGTATGCCCTGGACAGATAGTGCCGGCCGGCCTGCTGGCGATGCGGCGGCGCAGCTGGCGGAGACCGTCGAGCGGGAGATCGCCGCCAACCCGGCGCTGGTGCTCGCGCCGCCGCGCCCGGGGCGGATGGCGGCCGCGTGGGATGCCGACGAGGTCGAACGGGCGGCAGCGCCGCCGCGCCCGGGGCGGATGGCGACCGCGTGGGATGCCGACGAGGTCGAACGGGCGGCAGCGCCGGTGTCCCCGCCCACCGCGATTCTCGCCGAGGCCGCCGTCGCCGCGCACGACCGCCGGTGGCCGCCGCGACATTCACCAACAAAGAGGTGATCGCGGGCATCGTGCTCTCGAAGACCTAGCGATCCGGTGGTAACGCGGGCCGGGCGTGGCGCCACGCCCGGCCCGTGCCTTCCGGCGGCCGGTGCCGCTTTTACCGTCCCTGCAACGCCTTCACGTTGTCCCCGAAGGTCCAGTTGCGCGAACCGTCCCAATTGATGGACCACGTCATGAGGCCCTTGAGGCTGCCGTTGTAGTTGTTCCACGCCTGCGCCACGAGCGAGGGCGACATGTGGCCGCCGCCCGCACCCGGCTGCGCGGGCAGGCCCGGCACCTGCTTGTCGTAGGGCACACGGATCGTGGTGCCCTGGATGACGAGCCCGCTGTTGAGGCAGTTGGTCTGCGCGACGAAGCCCTGCACGGTGCCGGCCTGATACGAGTCGCCCGAGCAGCCGTACATGCTTCCGTTGTAATACTGCATGTTCAGCCACCACAGCCGGCCGTTATCCGCGTACCGCTTGACAATCGGCAGATAGGCACCCCAGATCGAGCCGTAGGTGACGCTGCCCCCGGTGACATACGCTGTCTCTGGCGCCATCGTCAGGCCGAAGTTCGACGGCATCTGTGCCAGCACGCCGTCGATGATCCGGATGAGGTTGGCTTGCGAGGTGGACAGGGTGTTGATGTTGCCGCTGCCGACGAGCCCGGTCTCGATGTCGATGTCGATACCGTCGAAGTTGTACCGTTTCAGGATCGGCACGACCGTCGCGATGAACCGGTCGGCGACCGCCGACGAGCTCAGATCGATGCCGGCCGTCGCGCCGCCGATCGACAGCAGGATGGTCAGGCCGGCGGCCTTCGCCTGGCACATTTCGGCGGGCGTCGCGACCTTCACGCCCGCGTCCATCCCGTCCTCCCACAGCACGGTGCCGTCGGAGCGGATGACAGGGAAAGCCGCGTTGATGACGTTGTAGCCGTGCTGCCGGATCGCGGCGTTGGTGATCGGGGTCCAGCCGAACGGCGGGTGCACGCCGTTGGACGAGCCGTCCCAGTTCTCCCAGTACCCGTGCAGCACCTTGCCCGCGGGCCGGGATTTCACCCCACAGACGGCTCCCGTCGGCGGCGGGCTCGTTGTGGGCGGCGCGCTCGTCGGAGGCCGGGATGACGGCGGTGGGGAGGACGGCGGTCGGGAGGAACTCGGCGGCGCCGATGTGGGCGGCGTACCGTCGCACGCGCCCAGGTCCCTCCAGAGGGACGGTGTGGCGGCTGGGTTCCACCCCGCGCCCACGTGCGCGGTGTGGGTGACCAGTGCCTGGTAGAGCCGGTTCTGGTACGTGACCTGGGTGCCGGCGGTGTATGTGCGCCCCTCGGCCCAGGCGGGCGCCGTGCACACGACCGCCGCGCTCGGGCTGGGGATGAGCACCAGCGCCGACACGAACGTCATCGCCACCCCGGCCACGAGCGCGGCCAGCCAGCGTCGAGATCTAAACATGTCGTTCCGCATGGCGTAATTATTAGGAAAGCTTACTTTAAATGTCTACACCCATGCCTTAAGAATCCCCACGCCACGCCCGCTCAAGTTCGCGCCGCGCGACTTCCTCCCGCTCGCGCAACTGCCCCAGCTTGTCCACATCGATCGTTTCGCGGAGATCCTCAATAGCGACGATGGCCTGCTCGAATCTCGCGGCGCCGCCATCCATCCCGTCCCCCGTCTGACAGTGGTAACGGTAGCGGCGCCGCGCAATCCGCCTATACCTGAGCGACGGCAAGTTTCCACCGGCCCGCCCTGCGGGTTTCGGCCTACGGGCGCCGCGCAATCCGCCTATACCTGAGCGACGGCAAGGCTTGGCGACCAGGACATGAGCACCCGCCGCAGATAGAACCACCAGGTCACGCCAAGGAACAAGACATAGCCGCCGAGGAACACCCACAGCGCCGCATTGATCGATCCGGTTTGGACGATCGACATGCCGAACCCGCGCGGGATGAGGAACCCGCCGAAGGCGCCGATCGCCGAGGCCAGCCCGATCACCGCGGCCGCCTGCACGCGCGCGTGGCGCAGCGCGTCAGGCGCGTTGCCGCGCAGGGCGATCGCCCGATAAATGGCCGGAATCATACGGTACGTCGAGCCGTTGCCCATGCCGCTGACCACGAACAGCAGCAGGAACGCCGCGAGGAACAGCCCGAAGCTTCGCAGCGCAAGGCTCACCAGCACCCCGACCGTCCCCAGGCCCATCACGATGAAGGACGCCGCGCTCACCCTGGCCCCGCCCACGCGATCCGAGAGCCACCCGCCGATCGGCCGGACCAGCGAGCCCACGAGCGGGCCGAGGAACGCCAGATATTGGCCCTGCACCCCGGCGAACTGCGACTTGATGAGAAGCGGGAACGCGGCCGAGTAGCCAATAAACGATCCAAATGTTCCTATATAGAGGAACGACATGACCCATGCGTGCTTGTCGCGCAGCACGGACAGCTGCTGTCGAAGCGGGGCCTGCGAAACCGTGAGGTTGTCCATGAACAGCCACGAGCACGCGATCGCCGCGAGGATCGGGATCAGGTAGACCAGCGCGACGTTGGCCAGCACCGCGCCCGCACCGATCACGAGCGGCACGACGATCTGCACGACGGCCACGCCGATGTTGCCGCCCGCCGCGTTGATGCCCAGCGCGGATCCCTTGTCCCGCTCCGGATAGAAATATGAGATGTTGGCCATGCTCGACGCGAAGTTGCCGCCGCCGACACCCGCGACCCCTGCCGCGATCAAAAACATCCAATAGGGGGTGCCCGGCGTGGTCACGCAGTAGTAGAGCAACCCCAGCGGCACGAGCAGCATCGTGGTCGACACGATCGTCCAATTGCGACCGCCAAACCGCGCCACCGCCGCCGTGTAGGGCAGGCGCAGCGTCGACCCGACCAGGTTGGGCACGGCCACAAGCCAAAACAGCTGATCGGCGGAAAACTTGAAACCCGCGAGCGGCAGGCTCACCGCGACCGCGCTCCACATCAACCACACGGAGAAGCCCAGGTGTTCGGCGAAGATGGAGAACACCAGGTTGCGCCGTGCGATCCGGCGCCCGGTGCGCTGCCAGAAGCCCTCGTCCTCCGGGTCCCAGTGGTCAATCCAGCGCTTGCCCATGCCGGGCCTCCCTACTGCGGTAGACGATATATGGCCGGACCAGGTAGCCCAGCGGCAGGCTGAACGCGTGCACGAGCCGGGTGAACGGCCACGCACCGATCAGCGCCCATGCGATCAGCGCGTGCAGCTGGAAGCCGAACGGCGCCATGGTGATCGCCTCGATCGACGGTTGGAGCATGAAGATGGAACGGAACCAGGGCGAGACCGTCGCGCGATAGTCGTGCCCGTTGCCGGTCAGGGTGATCGCGAGTCCGATCAGGATGGTCCCGCCGAGCAGCACATACATGGTCAGGTCGCTGGCGAGGCTGGCCCGCCCGACGGCCCGCACGGTGAGCCTGCGGTACACGAGGATCGCGAGACCGGCCGCGGTCATGAGCCCGGCCAGCGTGCCCATGCCGACGGCAAACGCGTGATAGAACCCGTCGCCGAGCCCGAGCGCCCTGGTCCAGCTCGCCGGGATGAGCAGCCCGGTGACGTGTCCGGCCGCCGTCAACAGGATCCCGTAGTGAAACAGCGGGCTGCCCAGCGCCAGCAGCCGCCGCTCGTGCAGCTGGCTTGACCGCGCCGTCCAGCCCGCCTTGTCGTGCCGCCACCGCCACACCAGCCCGACGACAAACGTGGTCAGCGCGACGTATGGCAGCACGCCCCAAAGCGCAATGCTCATAGTCCAATCCCCACCATCTCCGTCGGCGGACCCTCCTGCGCGAGCTGGCGCGCGGCCTCGAGGTCGGCCCGCCCCGGCGGGGGCAGCGTGGCCCGCACCACGTCTATCACTTCCGCATAAGGCGACCCGAGCTCGTCCAGCGCGTGCCACAGCAGATCGAGCCCGGCCCGGTGTGCCACAAGCAGCTCCGTCGCCGCGTCGCGGTTGCCCGCCGCCGAAAACTCGAGCACCACCGCGAGGTGGTCGGGCAGCTCCTCGTCCGTGAGCACCAGCCCGGCCCGCTGGTATGCCTGCCGGAAGCGCAGCAGCGCCAGGCCCCTGCGGCGCGTGTCGCCGTGCGTGTAGTACGTCAGGTAGAGACAGCATCGCTTGCGCAGATCAAACGTTTCCACGTAGTGCGCCTGCACGGCCGGTAAAGGCGTGCGCTCCCAATAGGATTCCAGCCGCGGAAACACTCCCTTCACCGCCGCCAGGGACGCGTCCGGATAGCTGAGCGCGATCGACGCCGCCAGGTGCACGCTCATGAAGGCGTCCTCACCTTCGGCATGGGCAGAAGGACCTTCTTGGTGGGCTCGACCGAGCAGCCGTCGTTGAGCGGTGCCTCGACCTCACGATGCGCGTGCGGGATGACGTAACGGTCTTCGGCCTTGGCGATCGCCAGCAGCCGGTACATGTCGTACATCTGCTCGCCGGTCATGCCCACCGACGCCGGGATCGACTCGTCCGGATCGCGGCCGAGGTTGATGTCGCGCATGAACGCACGCATCGCCGCGAGTTTCAGCAACACCTGCCGGACGGGCACCGGGTCACCGGCCGTGAAAAGCGAAGCCAGGTAACCGATCGGGATCCGCAGCGCGTCCACGGCCGCGAATAGGTTCGTCGCGTCCTCGCCGTCGAAGCCCGTGTCGCGCACCGCGTCCACGACCGGCGACAGTGGCGGGATGTACCAAACCATGGGCAGCGTGCGATATTCGGGGTGCAGTGGCAGCGCCAGCCCGTAGCCGAAGATGAGTTGATACACGGGCGAGCGCCTCGCCGCCTCGATCCACTCCTCGGCGATGCCGCTCGCCCGTGCCGCGTCCACAACGGACGGATCGCGCGGATCGAGCAGCACGCGTTTCTGTGCCTCCATGAGACCGGTTTCGTCGCGCACGGATGCCGCCTCCAGCACCCGATCCGGGTCATACAGGACGATGCCGATGTAGCGCAGCCGCCCGACGCACGTCTGCGCGCACACGGTGGGCATGCCGAGCTCGATGCGCGGGAAACAGAACGTGCACTTCTCCGCCTTGCCCGTGCTGTGATTCAGAAACACCTTCTTGTACGGGCAACCGGTGACACACATCCGCCAGCTGCGGCACGTGTCGGAGTCGACGAGCACGATCCCGTCCTCGGTCCGCTTGTATATCGCACCGGACGGGCACGCCGCGACGCACGACGGGTTGAGGCAGTGCTCGCAGATGCGCGGCAGATAGAACATGAACGCCTGCTCGAACTCGAGCTTGACGCGCTCGGACATATTTTTGAGTACCGGGTCGTGCTGCGCCAGCTCCGGCCCGCCACCGAGGCTGTCGTCCCAGTTGGCGCTCCAAACGATCGGCCTGGTCGGCTTTGCCGTGGGCAGGTCGTCGCCCGCCGGAGCCGTGATGAGGTTTTGATAGTCGTAGGTCCACGGCTCGTAGTAGTCCTTCAACGCCGGCAGGTGCGGGTTGGAGAAGATGCTGAGCAGCCGGCGCAGCCGTCCACCGGAGCGCAGCTTGAGCCGGCCGCGCCGGGTCAGCGTCCAGCCGCCGCGCCACCGCTCCTGGTCCTGATATGTGCGCGGATATCCCTGCCCCGGACGGGTTTCGACGTTGTTGAACCACGCGTATTCGACGCCGCCCCGGTTGGTCCACGCCTGCTTGCACGTCACCGAGCAGGTGTGGCAGCCGATGCACTTGTCGAGGTTCATCACCATGGCCATCTGCGCGAGCACTTTCATCGGTGCGCTCCGCAAGCGTCACTCAGCAGCATTAATACTCGACCTCCTGGGCACGCCGACGGATCATCGTGACCTCGTCACGCTGATTGCCGGTCGGCCCGAGATAGTTGAAGGCGAAGGAAAGCTGGGCGTAGCCACCGATCAGGTGGCTGGGCTTGATGAGCACCCGGGTCAGCGAATTGTGCGTGCCGCCGCGCTTGCCAGTGGTCTCGCTCTTGGGCACGCCGATGAGGCGGTCCTGGGCGTGGTAGAGATACACCGTGCCCTCGGGCATGCGATGCGAGACCGTGGCGCGGGCGACCACGACGCCGTTACGGTTGACCGCCTCGATCCAGTCGTTGTCGCGCACGCCGATGCGGTCGGCGTCGGCGGGGCTGATCCAGATGGTGGGGCCACCGCGCGACAGCGTCAGCATCACGAGGTTGTCCTGGTACTCGGAATGAATCGACCATTTGGAATGAGGCGTGAGATAGCGGACGGTCAGTCCCAGCGCGCCCTGCTCGCCCAGCACCGGTTCCTGAAACAGCTGATTCATGTCCAGCGGCGGGCGATACACGGGAAGCTGCTCACCCATCTCGGCCATCCAGTCGTGGTCGAGGAAGAGGTGCTGCCGCCCGGTCAGGGTGTGCCACGGCTTGAGCCGCTCGACGTTTATCGTGAACGGGCTGTAGCGCCGCCCGCCCTTCTCGATGCCGGACCATTCCGGTGACGTGCCGACAGAAACCGGTCCCTGCTGGGTGTCGGCGAAGGTGATCCGCCTTGGCTCGCTCAGGTCCTTGAGCGGGACGCCCGTGCGCCGCTCGAGCTCCGCGAAGCCCGCGGCCGCGACCTCGCCGTTGGTCGTGCCGGACAGGGCAAGGATCGCCTCGCACATGTCGGTGTCGCGGGCCAGCGACGGCCGGCCCGCCGCCGCGCCGCCGCGGACCAGACCGTTGCGCCGGCCCAAATCCTCGACCTGTTTGGACAGTTCAAAGTGGACGCCCTTGGTCAGCGCGCCCAGCTTCTCGACCAGCGGGCCGAGCGCGGCCATCCGGTCGGCCACCGCCGGATAGTCGCGCTCGACCACGACCAGGCGGGGCATGGTGACGCCCGGGACCGGCGGGCACTGCCCCGCGCGCCAGTCGCGCACCACCCCGCCGGGCGTGGCCAGCTCGTCCGGCGTGTCGTGCATCAGCGGCGCGGCGACGATATCCTTGCGCACACCCAGGTGGGTCTCTGCCATGGCACTGAACGACTTCGCGATCGCGGCGAAGGCGGCGAAGTCGGTGCGGGTCTGCCACGGCGGCGCGATCGCCGGGTTGAACGCGTGGACGTAGGGGTGCATGTCGGTGCTGGACAGGTCGTGCTTCTCATACCAGGTGGCGGCCGGAAGCACGACGTCGGCGAACATCGTGGTGCTGGTCATCCGGAAGTCCAGCGCCAGCAACAGGTCCAGCTTGCCCTCCGGCACGGGTCCGTCCGGTTCGGCGCGCACGGCGGAATCGGCGCCGAGCAGGTGGCGCAGGAAGTATTCGTGTCCCTTGCCCGAGGAGCCCAGCAGGTTGGCCCGCCAGACAGTCAGCGCGCGCGGCCAGTTTTCGGGCGCGTCCGGGTCGTCGGCGGCGAAGCGCAGCGTCCCGTCCTGCAGGCCCGCGATGATGTTGGCGACCGGGTCTGCCTCCTCCGCCAGCTCCAATGGATTGCGGTTGAACGTGGGATACGACGGCATCCACCCCAGCCGCGCCGACTGCGCGATGAGGTCGGCCACGGACATGTCGCGGAAGCGCTCCTCCCCCAGCTGTGAGGCGAACGCGTCCGCCGAGAAGGTGTCGTAGCGCCACTGGCTCGTGTGCAGGTACCAGTATGGCGTCGCGGCCTGCTGGCGCGCCGGGCGCGCCCAATCCAGCCCAAACGCCAACTGTGCCCAGCCGGTCAGCGGGCGCACCTTTTCCTGCCCCACGTAATGTGCCCAGCCGCCGCCGTTGACGCCCTGGCAGCCGGTCATCTGGAGCAGGGCCAGGAACGAGCGGTAGATGGTGTCGGCGTGGAACCAGTGATTGCACCCCGAACCCATGATGATCATTGATCGGCCGCCGGACTCCTCGGCGTTGCGGGCGAACTCACGGGCCACGCGGACCGCTTTTTCAAACGGCACCGACGTGATGCTCTCCTGCCAGCCCGGGGTGTAGGGCTCGCTGGTGTCCTCATAGGACCCGGGCCACGTGCCGGGCAGGCCGTCGCGCGCCACCCCGTATTGCGCGAGCACCAGATCGAACACGGTGGTCACCAGCTGCCCATTGATGGTGAGCGCCGGCACACCCCTGCGCAGCACCCCTTCGACGTCGAAGCGCGGCAGCCGCACCTCGACCGGCTCGGCCCCGTCCACGCCGAACAGCGTCAACGCGGGCGCGATGTCGCCGAGGTCCAGATTCCACTTGCCCATCCCCGACTCGGCGAACCGGAAACCCAGCGTGCCGTTGGGCGCCACCGGTCCCTTCTCCGGGTCGAACACCATGGGCTTGAAGTCGTCCTCGGTGACGAACTTGTCCGCGACATAGGCGTCCCCGTCGGGCCGCAGTGTCACGAGGAACGGCATGTCGGTGAACCGCTTGGCATAGTCGGAAAAACGCGGCACCTGACGGTCCACAAAGAACTCGCGCAGGATCACGTGGCCCATCGCCATCGCGAGCGCGCCATCCGTCCCGGGCTGAGCATGCAGCCATTCGTCGCCAAGCTTGACGGTGTCGGAGTAGTCGGGGGACACCACGACCACCTTCTGGCCGCGATAGCGGGCCTCGACCATCCAGTGCGCGTCGGGCGTGCGCGTCACCGGGACGTTCGAACCCCACACGAGCAGATATGACGCGTCCCACCAGTCGGCCGACTCCGGCACGTCCGTCTGGTCGCCGAACACCTGCGGCGAAGCCACCGGCAGGTCCGCGTACCAGTCGTAGAACGACAGCATGACCCCGCCGATGAGCGAGAAGAACCGGCTGCCGGCGGCGTAGGAAGCCATAGACATCGCGGGGATCGGCGAGAAGCCGGCGATCCGGTCCGGCCCATAGCGTTTGATGACGGACACGTGCGCTGCGGCGACCATCTCCACGGCCTCGTCGAAGTCGGCGCGCACAAATCCGCCTTTGCCGCGCGCCCGTTGATAGGCCTGCCGCATCAGCGGATCGCCGGTCACACGCTCCCAGGCCAGCACCGGATCGCCGAGCTCCGCCTTTGCCGCGCGATACATCTCCAGCAGGACGCCACGCACATAGGGATAGCGCACGCGCGTGGGCGAATACGTGTACCAAGAGAAAGCCGCACCGCGCGGGCAGCCTCGCGGCTCATACTCCGGCCGGTCGGGCCCGGTGCTCGGGTAGTCGGTCTGCTGTTCCTCCCAGGTGATGATTCCGTCCTTGACGTACACCTTCCACGAGCACGAACCGGTGCAGTTCACCCCGTGCGTCGAGCGGACCACGGCGTCGTGGCTCCACTGCGCCCGCTGGAAGGCGTCGGACTCGCGCCCGCCGATCCGGTATATCGCTCGCAGATCGCTGGACGTTTCGGTGCGCCGCAGATATCGACCCGCGCGCAACAGTGACTCGGCGACCGTGCCGTCCATGCCCAGCGCGGTGCCGTCCGGTGACCCGAACATCAGTATCCTTCTGGCTCTCATGTGGACAGACGCATGCCAACCTAGGGCAGGGCGCTCCCTATCCGCTACGCCTTCGCCACGAATCGCCATTGATCGACATAGACCATTGTGAAGCCTCTGCGCCAAGAATGGACTTATTCCAGATTTATGTCAATGGATGGATCAGGGCGGAATCCCCTTAAGGGAGTCTATTATTTGGGACTGATCGCCCACATATTGCGACTCGAGCCCAAAAAGCCCAGGCCCACTGCCGACTCGTCCCTGCGGGGGGATCAGCCAATCCAGGTTGGGCGGCCCACCCACCGCTGCGGCCCACCCACCGCTGCAGCCCGGCCACCGCTGCAGCCCAGCCGCCGCCAGCCCCGCCTCGCGCCGACCGGCCGCTGCTCGTCGTGCCACACCGCCGTCAGCGGCACATCAAACGGGAACTCCAGCTGGAGGCCGCCCTCAAACGAGATGACCACATGCGTGTCCGGCCCGGCGGGATGATTGTCCACCCACTGGACATGCTCCACCACCGGCGTCAGTGTCCCATCTGGACCGACAAGCCGATAACCCTCGTCGATCCCCTGCGACGACACGGCACCAGCGCCGGCATCCGCTTGGCCGCCCACTTGTCCCGGTAATACGTGACCGCGCCGCTCTATGCCGCGGGCGGTTGAGGACTTAGACTAGGTCCATTAGTCGCGTTGGGGGGTGGCGACTATGCCATATGGGATGCGGCGTCTGGCATCGGCTGTCTTGTTTGCGGCCGCTCTGTCCGCCGCTTCGACACCGGCGATGGCCTTCGCGGCGCGCGATGAGACCGCGACCATCAGGGCCGAAGCCTTCTTGCGCACGCAGCCCAGCACCACATCGACCATCCAGGCGCTCCTGCGACAGGGCGCGCCGGTCAGCGTGGTGTGCTGGGCCCGGGGAGAGCCCTCATACGGCACGGACAAATACGGGTCGATGTGGCTTTACCTGGCTCAGGGCGGGTGGGTGCACTCCATCATGATCACTTCGGTGAACGTGCCGCCCTGCACCTCAGACACCACCAACATCTTTGACAACTGCGACGAGGCGCGCGATGCCGGGGCCGCGCCGATCCGGGCCGGCCGGCCGGGCTACGGCCTGCACCTTGACCGCGACCGCGACGGTGCCGCCTGCGACCCGGGCGACGAGGTCACACCATAGCCCGCCGAAGCCGGACATGGGCCGCTTGTCCAATGTGGACCTTTCGATAAAACCGATTAAAGCCATCATTTTTGGGTACCGGCGCCATAGCGCCCATGCGACTCATCGCCGACTTCGCGCGCCATCGCCGGACCTGCCAGGCATCCCGGTCACGCCGCGCGGCGAGGGCGAGCCGAGCTCGTGCCGGGTCAACACCGCGTGGGCAGGCAGCCCGCCCGCCACGCCACTGCCCCGTCGGCCGGGGTGGCTGCGCCGAAGAAAGCCGGCCACATCCAGCGCCGTATCGCGGGACCCACAGTCGGGCCGTGCCCCGATGGCGACGACGCGATTGTGGCCATGAGACGGGTCCGGCTATCGCACGACCCCGGCTAACGCGCGACCCCGGCTATCGCACGGCCGAGGCAGCCGCAGTGCAGGCGCGGCCGTGACGCGGCGGCGCCATGACCCGGCCCCGAACATGGCGGCCCCAGCCATCGCGGCGGCTGCCGTGACACGGGTCCGGCTATCGCACGACTTCGGCTAACGCGCGACCTCGGCTAACGCGCGACCCCGGCTAACGCGCGACCCCGGCTATCGCACGACCCCGGCTATCGCACGGCCGAGGCAGCCGCAGTGCAGGCGCGGCCATGACGCGAGCCCTGAATGCCGCACGGCCGTGACGCGGCGGATTGACCACCGATCCACGTGGCGGTCGATGGGCGCGGCAGACCGTTGCCCGCGATCGGACCCGCGAGCGCTAGGCGCGCCGGCGCTCGATCGTAGTCCCTCCCACCGCGAAATCGGTCCCGACAAATCGGCCCCGAAAAGTGCGGCTGAAGAGACTACGATCCCGGCGCGCGGCGGCGGCGCCTCACCGGGATCCGCGCGGGCAGTCAGCGCTCAGCGCGTCCTGGCCGTCTGGCCGTAGGAAACGGTTCCCGCCTCGCACGCGTCGTAGATGCCGAAGCAGTCACGACCGGTGGCCATGAAGGTGATGCTGCCGGAGGGTGCGTAGATCCGTGGTGTCCAGCACATCGTCTGGCCGGGCTCGATGTGACCGTTTCCACCCGACGTGTTACATGACCAGACGCCGTTTCTCACACCGTTTTGATAGCGGAAGAGGTGGGCGATGGCCCAGGCGCCCCGAGGCACCGGCTCATATTCGACGAGGTATGCCCAATAGTACGATCCGTTGCGGCACAGCTGGATGGCGCCGAGGACGCCCCATGGACCGTCGACGTGGTCGGCCGACACGACCGTGCCGGCGCCCTGGGAGTGCTGGCAGTTGAGGGCGGAAACGCCCATCTGCTCGGCAACGCCGGCATGAGCGAGACCCGCGGTGGGACCGATTACCAGCGCCAGCGCGGACAGCAGAGACAATACCCATTTCATTTCTTGCGACACCTCCAACGTGGTGTTCTGACCGCCGAGACGTTCGCACGCGGCGCTCACAAGTCGCTAACAAGCGCCGCCGCAGGGTTCGTTCGCACGCGGCGCTCACAAGCCGCTAACAAGCGCCGCCGCAGGGTTCGTTCTCTACGAGCGAGCGCGGAAACCGGTTTCGGTGTGGACGGCGGCAGCGCCGGCGCGGCAGGAGGCGGCCTCGTCCGTGTGGCCGAGGGCCTCGTGCGCGCGTGCCAGGGCGTCCAGGGCGTTGCCCTCGAGCACGCGGTAGCCCGACTCGCGGGCCAGGTCGCACGCTTCGCGCCCGCTGTCGAGCGCGTCCACCGGACGGTCCTGTCCAATGTAGACGTTCACAAGGCCGATCAAGACCATGATTTGCGGGTACCGGCACCGCGTCTGCCGGGCCAGTTTGAGCGCGGCACAGTAGTGCTCGTGCGCCACCGCCAGCTCACCGCGCCGCGTGAGCACGTCGGCCAGCGTCGTGAGCGTCTCCATCCGATAGTTGGGATCGGTGATCGAGGTGGCGACGTCGACCGCGGCGTGGGCCAGCTGCAGCGCCCGCCTGTGTTCGCCCCGATCCGAGTGGACCAGCGCCAGCACCCGCTGCGCGTGCGACTCGTTGCCCGCGTCGCCGACCTCGCGCGCCGTCGCCAGCGCCTGCTCGAGCATGTCCGTGACGTCGTGGGACGTGCCCATCTCGTGCCGTGTGAGCGCCAGGTTGGCCAGACAGATGGCCTCGCCCCGCCGCTGCCCCGTCCGCCGGGCCAGGTCGAGCGCGCCCTCGAAGTAGTCCGCGGCCTGCGGCAGCCGCCCCATCTCGTGATGTATCGCGCCCAGGTTGGCCAGCCGCACGGCCTGCCCGCTCAGCGATCCCGTGCGCCGGTCGATCTCGAGGGCCTCGGCGAGATGCGCTGCCGCGGGCTCGAGCCGGTCCAGCTGCCAGTAGACCCGGCCGAGGCTGTTGAGCACGGCCGACTCGCCGGGCACCCATCCAGTGTCCCGCGAGAACGCCAGCACCCCGTGGTATTGCTCGAGCGCCGTTTCGTGGTTGCCCAGGCACCCGTGGGCATCGGCGAGGTTGAGCTGTGCGGCCGCCCGCGCCAGCGGCTCCTGCGCGGCGCGCGCCCCGGCCTCGGCCACCGCGAACCAGTCCACGACGTCCAGGGAGAGCCAAAAATAGCCCCGCAGCGCGTCGGCCAGCCGCCACACCGCGTCGGGCGGGCCGTCCTGCACGGCACGGACCATATTGGACTGCTCGGCGCGCAGCCACGCCAACGCCTGCGCGCCGTCGGCGAAGCCGGGCGGCGCGGCGGCCCAGCGGGCGGGCAGCGGCACCCGGGCCGAGGTCGGATACAGCAGGTCGGCGGCGGCGTGGACACACGTCAGATACCAGCCATACCAACGGTTCACGGCCGCCGCGCGGTCCACATCGGACTCCTCGCGGCGCGCCCGGTCGGCGGCGTACTGACGCAACAGATCATGGCACGTGTACCGACCGGGCGCCGACTCGGTAAGCAGGTGCGCCGCCGTCAACCGCTCCAGCAGCGCCAGCGTGCGCTCCTGCGTCACCCCGGCCAGAGCGCACAGGGCCGCGACGGTGGCGCTGTCAGCCGGTACCAAACCAAAAAGGCGGAACATTCTCCGCGCAGGCCCCGGAAGGCGGGTATAGGAGGCGGAGAGCGCGGCGCGCACCACACTCCGCTTGTCGCCGTTGACCGCGAGCACGTCGAGGCGGTCCTCGGCCCGCAGTTGCGCCGCATAACTCGTGATCGTCCTATGTGGCTGGTCGGCGAGGTTGGCGGCCGCGATGCGCAGCGCGAGCGGCAGATGCGCGCACAGCTCGGCCAGGTCGGTGGCTGCTTCGGGCTCGGCGGCCACCCGCGAACGGCCGGCGATGCGGGCCAGCAGCGCACCGGACTCGACGGGGGACAGCACCTCCAGCGTGAGCCGGCGCGCGCCGTCGTGCGCGATCAGCCCGCTGAGCCTGTCCCGGCTGGTGACGAGCACCAGCGAGCCGGGCTCGCCGGGCAGCAGCGGCCGCACCTGCTCGGCCCGGTGGGCATTGTCCAGCACCACGAGCAGGCGCTTGCCCGCGCAACGGCTGCGGTAGAGGCCAGCCGCCCGCTCGACGTCGACCGGCACCTGGTCGGGCGGTACGCCCAACCCGTGCAGCAGGTTGGCCAGCGCCTGCAGCGCGGTGACGGGCGCGCCCGGCCCGTATCCACCGAGGTTGATGTAAAGCTGCCCGTCCGGGTATCGCCCGCGCACCTGATGGGCGAACCTGACCGCCAGCGCCGTCTTGCCCACCCCGGCCGTGCCGGTGATGACGGTGACGACGACGGCCTGGGCCTCGCCGGGCGCGCAGAGCGTGGCGAGGCGGCGCAGCTGGGCGGCGCGGCCGGTGAAGTCGGCCACCGATGCCGGCAGCATGGCCGGGATGTTGTCGCCGTGGGAGAGTGGCTGTGGCTCACTGTCCTCCGGGGAGCCCGCTCGCTCGGCGAGCGCCTCGGCGCGAAGCCGGCGCAGCGTGCCGGAGTCGTCGCGCAGCAGGCGCTCGCAAGCGGCGATGATGTCACCAGGCGGGATGCGCCGGCCCAGTTCGTATTGCACCAGGTTGCTGTGTGCGCTCAGGCCCAGCGCGCGGGCCAGCCCGCGCTGCGACAGGCCCTGCGCCAGGCGTAACCTACGGAGCTGCTTGCCTAATCGAACCGATCCCGTCGTCACGCATGTATATTAATCAGCGCCTACGGCGACGCCTGTTCTGCTGCCACGAAAAGGGTCCGGGCAGGTCGACGCGGTGGGCGCGGGCCCTCGAGTTCCAGGACCAGGCACCCAGCTTGATGCTCCAGGAGGACAGGCCCCGCTGCGTGAAGTGCAGGCGCAGCGGTCCGAGGCGGAGGGTCCGGCGAAACATGATGCCCATGCCGTCCCATGATGACCTCTCCCGTCAAGCCCAGGCGATGCGGGTGCGCGCGCCCGTGGGCCGCAGCGATCCGGGCCCTGCCGC
>JBIOYB010000388.1:0-23523 GCA_044869915.1 Allorhizocola sp. | reverse complement strand
GTCTGCTGGTCCACTTCGAGGTCCGCGGCGGCCGCCTGTGCACCTGGCGGCAGCAGGCTTGCACGCCCGCGACGGCGCAGGGCCATCTGGATCGGACGCCGGCCGGTTGGCGCGCGTTTGCCGCACGCAGTGCCGAGCTCGCGCGAAGGCTCGCCGACGCGGGAAGCGCCGGCGAGCCGTGGGCGGAGCGGGTCAGTTGATGTCGCGCCAGCCGCCGCAGCCGCTGCAGACCTGATACCTTGCGCCCCACTGGGTCGAGCCGGGAGCACCGACGTTCGGATATACCCACAGACTGCCCGCGCTGTCGCGCACCATCAGATCGGCCTTGCCATCTGAGTTGAGGTCGCCGACGCTGAGCGAATCGAAACCACCACAACCACTGCACACCAAAGACCGCGCCGCCCACTGCGTCGTGCCGGACGGACCGATGTTCGGATACACATACAGGTCACCATTTTCGACCATCGCCAGCATGTCCACCTTGCCGCTGCCGTCAAGGTTGCCCAACGCCCCCGCGATCGCCTTCGGAGCTCCGGCCAGCGCGGCCAGATCGGCGAGGGTGCCGTTGAAGACGTTCGAGTCACGCGTGCCGCCGCGGCCGCAGCCGGGGATGTCATACTGCCAGAAGGTCCAGTTGGCGCGCCAGCCCGGCACCGACGGCGGTGACGCGTTGCAGCTGGAGATGTCCAGCAGATATCCGGAAAAGGCGGTGCTGTTGCCGGTGCACGGGTTCCACCAGTTGACGTTGGTGTAGATCATCGGCTTGCGCCCGCCGATGCGCGCCTGGAGCTGGGTCAGAAACGCGCTGATCCAGTCTCGCATGGCGCTCTGGCTCAGCCCGTAGCAAGCGGGCAGGCCGAGGCTGGCGTAGGGCCACTCCATGTCGAGGAACGGCGGCAGCGTCTTGCCGTCGGTGGCCCACTGCAGGGTGTCGGCGAAGAAGTTGGCCTGCCCGACCGGGTTGCCCAGATCGGGCCGGCCAAACGCATACGCCCCAACGTAAAGGCCGCTGGCCTTGGCACCGTTGTAGTCCTGATCGAAGTAGGGATTGGTGTAGCTGGTGCCTTCGGTCGCCTTGACGTAGGCGAACTCGTCGCCCGCCGCCTTCTGGGCGGCCCAGTTGACCGTCTTGCCGTTGGCGTGGTCGTGGCTGGACACATCGATTCCATTTATCGTGTACCCGGCGGGAAGCGCCACAGTGGTGAACGGCTGAGCCGTGGCCGGTGCCGCGACGGTGAGTGCCCCGACGAGGCTCACGAGGGCAAGGCTCATGCGGATTGCGTGCATGCTGACAGAACTCCTGAACAAAGTGGGAGGGGTGAGGATCAGTTGATGTCGCGCCAGCCGCCGCAGCCGCTGCAAGCCAGGTAGCGTGCACCCCACTGCGTGGTGCCGACCGGGCCGACGTTCGGATACACCCAGAGGGTGCCCGCGCTGTCGCGCATCATCAGGTCGGCCTTGCCGTCGGTGTTCAGGTCGCCGATGGTGAGCGCGTCAAAGCCGTTGCAGCCGCTGCAGACCAGATACCTCGCACCCCATTGGACAGTCCCGGGCGCACCGACATTCGGGTAAACCCATACGCTGCCGCCACTGTCGCGCAGGACCAGATCCACCTTGCCGTCGGAGTTCAGGTCGCCGACGTTGAGCGAGTTGAAGCCGCCGCAGCCGCTGCACACCAGAGTCCGTGCCGCCCACTGGGTCGTGCCGGCCGGGCCGATGTTCGGATACACATACAGGTCACCGTTTTCGATCATCGCCAGCATGTCCACCTTGCCGCTGCAGTCAAGGTTGCCCAACGCCCCCGCGATCGTCGAATTGCCTTCTATGATTTTGTTGTACCTGCGGGCGACGTAGTCACCGTTGGGATGCCCGTCAAACGTGGCCTGGTTGATCGACGCGTGGGTGACGTGCTTGACCGGTGTCGACCCAAACGAGTAGTAGCTGAAGTGGACGCGGTCGGCTTCCCACTCGTGGAACAGGATGACGTGGTCCTGCGCCGAGTTGAGGATGTCGCCCGGCCGCAGGTCGGATCGCGGGATCTCAAAGGAGATCAGGTGCATGTTGCCGGTCCAGTTGTCGGTGCTGGTGTGCCAGGCCATGTCCACATAGCCGGAGCAGTCTCGGCGATAGTTTCCGGCTGCTGGGGCCGGTGGAGGTGGTGGTGGCCGCCGGGCCGCTGCCCCTGGGCGGCACGAAGATCCGGACTCTGCTCGCGACGCTGCTTCTGTCGCCGGGCCGGATCGTGACGGCCGACCGGCTGATCGATGTGATCTGGGACGACGATCCGCCCGCCACGGCGCGGGCGCTGATCCACACTTACGTTTCCGGGCTCCGCCGGGCGATCAACACGCATGCGGCCGATGCCATCCAGACACGCCACCCCGGATATCTCGTCCACGTCGGAGAAGGCGTCCTCGATCTGCGTCAGTTCGAGGCGCTGACGGCGCGGGGGCGATCGGCGGCCGCCGTAGGCGATCACGGCGAGGCGTCGGAGGCGCTGCGCGCCGCCGTGGCGCTTTGGCGAGGGCCCGCGCTCGACGGGGTGAGCAGCAGGGCGCTGGCCGCGGAGGCGACCCGCCTGGAGGAGCAGCGGATCGCCGTTCTCGAGGAGCGGATAGCGGCGGATCTCGCGCTTGGCCGGTCCGACGCGCTCATCGGCGAGTTACGCGTGTTGGTGGATCAGCATCCGGCCCGGGAATCGCTTCGCGGGCAACTGATGCTGGCGCTGCACCGCACCGGCCGGACGGCGGAGGCGCTCACCGCTTTCCGGCAGGGCCGCGAGGCGCTGGCCGACGAGTTGGGCATCGAGCCTGGGATCGAGTTGTGCCGGTTGCACGAGGCGATCCTGCGCGCGGATCCGTCGCTTTTGGTCGCCGCGGGGGCTGGGGCGTCGGCGCCCCGAGTCGCCGAGCCGGCGCCGCGGGAGCGTGGCCCGGCGCAGTTGCCTCCCTCCCCCATCGACTTCACCGGCCGCGAGACCTTCGTCAGCCGCCTCGTCGAGCTGTCCACGGGCGAGTCCACCGGCACGTCGATCGCTGTCGTGGCCGGCCCGGGTGGCGTGGGCAAGTCGGCGCTGGCCGTCCATGTGGCGCACCGGGTGGCTGCGGCCTATCCGGACGGGCAGCTCTACATCGATCTGCGGGGGACGTCGGGCGCGGCCGCGTCGCCGGCCGAGGCGCTGGGCCGGTTCTTGCGCGCGTTCCAGGTCGATCCGGTCGCCATTCCGGACAGTGTGGACGAACGGATGGATCACTACCGCACACTGCTGTCGGATCGTCGCGTCCTGGTGATCCTCGACGATGCGGCCAGCGAGCAGCAGGTGCGCCCGCTGCTGCCCGGAAACCCGGGCTGCGCCGTGCTGGTCACCTCGCGCAGCAGACTGCCCGGTCTGGCCGGCGCGCAACACATCCAGCTCGACATGCTGACCCCGGGCGAGGCGACCCGGCTTCTGGCCCGGGTGGCCGGCGACGATCGGATCAGCGGCGCGCCCGACGCGGCGGCGCAGATCGTGGGCTACTGCGGGCGGCTGCCGCTGGCGGTGCGCATCGCCGGCGCCCGGCTGGCCACGCGGCAGCAGTGGTCGCCGCAGCTTCTGGCCAGCCGGCTGGCCGATGAGCGCCAGCGACTCGACGAGTTGTCCGGCGGCGACCAGCAGGTCAGGGCGAGCATCGAGCTGAGCATGCGCAGCCTCGATCCGCCCGCGCACACCGCGCTGCGCCGGCTGGGTCAGCTGGGTGTGTCCGACTTCGCCTGCTGGGTCGTTGCCGCGCTGCTGGACATCGACGAGGCCGCGGCCGAGGCGATCGTCGAGCAGCTGGTCGAGGCGCAGCTGGTCGACTACACGTTCGTCAACGACGCGGGCCAGGTGCGATATAGGCTGCACGACCTCGTGCGCATCTATGCGCGGGAGCAGGCCGAGCGGCACGAGTCGCGGGCCGACCGGGTGGGCGTCACCACCAGGGTGGTCACCGGCTGGATGTCCATTTTGGAGCGGCTCAGCGCGCACATCGTGGACCGGGCGACGTCCGGCGCCATCCATCTGCACGTGTCATCGTCCACAAACGACACGAGCGACACCGCGGCCGCGGCCGCGCTGGCCCATCCCCGGGGCTGGCTCGACGCCGAGCAGGCGTCTCTGGTGCTGGCCGTCGAGCGGGCCGCCGAACTCGACCTCGACGAGCTCGCGGTCGGCGTCGCGTCGCTGCTGTGCGCGTCGTCCTATCCGCTCAATAATGTGCAGGACCTGTGGGACCGCGCGCACGGTGCCGCCCTGGGCGCCGCGCGGCGGGCCGGCAACGCGCACGGGGAGGCCGTCCTGATCGCCGCGCTCGGTCAGCGAAGCTATGAGCGCGATCAGTATGCGGAAGCCTGCCGGCACCTGACCGAGGCGGTCTCGATGTTCCGCGATCTCGGCCACGCGCGGGGCGAGGCCGCCGCCCTCACCGCGCTCGGGCTGGCCTGCCGGGAGCAGGGCTATCTGCCTGAGGCGCATCACTTTCTGGCCAAGGCCGCCCCGGTGTGCCGCACGCTCGGCGACGACCACGCGATCGGCCACTGCGCACGCATCATGGGCTCGGTGTGCCTGGAGCGGGGCGACTTCGCGGCCGCCGACGCCGAGCTGGAGGCGGCACTGCACGCCTTCCGGCGGGCCGGGAGCCTGCGCGGCGAGGCGCTGACCCGGCGGACCATCGGGCTGGCCCACCGCGCCCGCGGCCGGTTGGCGGAGGCCGAACGGGAGCTCGCCACAGCTTTGGCGACCTTCCGTGAGATCGGCGATGTCCGGCTGGAGGCGTTCTGTCTGCGGGCGCTGGCCAAGACGCTGGTGCGGATGGGCCGCCTCGACGAGGCCCGTGCGCCGCTGCAGACGGCGCTGGCGGTCGAGCGGGCCGGGCGCGACGGCTGGGCGGAGGCGATGACGCTGCGGACATTGGGCGAGCTGGACCTGGCCGCCGGGCGGCTCGACGACGCGGAGCGGCATCTGGCCGCGGCGCTGGCGGTCTTCCGGGAGCAGGGGGCGGCGCTGTTCTCCGCTCGCACCATGCGCGACCTCGCCCGGCTGCTCAGGGCGCGCGGTGAGGATGCCGCCGCGCTGGACACGCTGACCGAGGCGATCCAGATCTTCCGGGTCCACGGCGCCCGCGAATATCGCGAGCTGATTGCCGAGCTGCAGACGCCCTACAGAGAATCTGCAGACGGTCCGACGACACTGTCGCGGTGAGTCCGTCTGTCCCGGTCCGGGAATGCGGCGAGCCTCTGGTCGACGTGCGGACAACCAGTCCTCTATGGGTAGGCGCGCCCCCGGGCACGAGCATCCGCCTGCGGTCCGGCCTCGTCGATCGGCTGGTGCTCGCCCAGAGTCTGTTGCCCCGCCCGGTGCGCCTGCTCATCGTGGTGGGTCACGTCGGCTCGCATGCGACGCACTGCACGGGTGGCGCGGTCGACCTCACCCTCTTCGTCTGCCCCGCCGAGCCGCCCGCCCCGGGCGATCCGGCGTCGGCCCTGCCGCCGGGCAGCCAACGGCGCCTGTCGATCGCGCTCACCGCCGCCGGCCTCGTCAACCGGCCCGATCGGTGGTGGCACTGGTCCCACGGCGATCCCGATTGGGCCGCCATCACGGGGACCGGGTCGGCCCGGTACGGCCCAATAACAGGACAAGACACGCTTAAATCAGGCATTTTCGAATAAATACGTGCAATTCTGGATGCATGAACAGTGTGCGCAAGCGTGCGCTCGTTACGGCTGCCCTGCTCAGCGGCGCTTTGGCGCTCGCGAGCGCCTGCGGCGGAGGCGGCTCCGACAGCACGACCACGGGAAGCGAAAGCGTCGAGAACGGTTTCAAAATCGGACTCCTGCTCCCCGAATCCAAGACCGCAAGATACGAAGCCTTTGACAAACCGTACATCGAGGCGAAGCTCAAGGAGCTCTGCCCCAAGTGCGAGGTGCTCTATCAGAACGCGGATCAGGACAGCGCCAAGCAGCAGGCGCAGGCCGAGGCGATGCTGACCCAGGGCGTCAAGGTGCTGATCCTCGACGCGGTCGACGCGGCAGCGGCGGGTGGGATCGTCACCAATGCGGTGAACCAGAAGGTCCCGGTCGTGGCCTACGACCGCCTGGCCATGGGCCCGGTCACCTACTACGTCTCCTTCGACAACAACAAGGTCGGCCAGGTGCAGGGTGAGGCACTGCTCACCGCGATCGGCGAGGGCGGCGACCCCAAGCGGGGCCAGATCGTGATGATCAACGGTTCGCCGACCGACCCGAACGCGGCCGACTTCAAGGCCGGCGCGCACTCCGTCTTGGACGGCAAGGTGAACATCGGGCAGGAGTACGACACGCCCGACTGGTCGCCCGACCAGGCTCAGCGGGAGATGGAACAGGCCATCACCGCGATCGGCCGGGACAACATCATCGGTGTCTACGCGGCCAACGACGGCACGGCCGGCGGCGCGATCGCGGCCATGAAGGGCGGCGGCTTCACCACCATCCCGCCCGTCACAGGCCAGGACGCCGAGCTCGCGGCGATCCAGCGGATCATCGCGGGTGACCAGTACATGACCGTCTACAAGGCCATCAAGCCCGAGGCCGAAACCGCCGCCGCCATGGCGGTCGCGGCCGCGACCGGCCAGGACTTCAGTGGCCAGGCGACGGTGCAGGAGAACAACGGCACCAAGGATGTCACCTCGGTGCTGCTGCCACCGGTCGCGGTGACCGAGGAGAACATCCAGGACACGGTCATCAAGGACGGCTTCTACACCGCGGAGCAGATCTGCACCGCCCAATATGCCCAAGCGTGCGCAGATGCCGGAATCAGCTAGCACTCCGATTCTCGCGCTCGAGGGCATTTCGAAGCGCTTCGGCGCGGTGCAGGCCCTCAGCGATGCCGGGCTCGAGGTGTACGAGGGCGAAGTGGTCGCGCTCGTCGGCGACAACGGCGCGGGCAAGTCCACGCTCATCAAGGTGATCGCCGGGGTCGGCCCAGCCGACACCGGCGAGATCCGGTGGCAGGGCCGCCCGGTGAACATCGGAAAACCGCACGACGCCACGACTTTGGGCATCGCGACGGTCTATCAGGACCTGGCGCTGGCCGACAACCTCGATGTCGTCGCTAACCTCTACCTCGGGCAGGAGCGCGTCCGGGCCGGCGTGCTCGACGAGGTCGGCATGGAAAAGCAGGCCCACGAGTTGCTCACCAGTCTGTCGGTGCGCATCCCGAGCGTGCGCACACACGTTTCCGGCCTGTCGGGCGGGCAGCGCCAATCCGTGGCCATCGCCCGTTCGCTGCTCGGCGATCCGAAGGTGGTGCTGCTCGACGAGCCGACGGCCGCGCTCGGTGTCGCGCAGACCGCCGAGGTCCTCGACCTCATCGAGACGCTCAAGGCGCGCGGCCTGGGCGTCATCGTCATCAGCCACAACCTCGCCGACGTGCGGGCGGTCGCCGACCGCATCGTCGTGCTGCGCCTCGGCCGCAACGCGGGCGACTTCCGGGCCGCCGATACCAGCCAGGAACAGATCGTCCAGGCGATCACCGGAGCCTCGGACAACCCGGTCACCAGGCGGACCGCCAAGAAAGAAAAAGAAGAAGACCAATGAATTTATTCGGTACCGCCAAAGCCCGCATCAGGTCGGGCGAGCTCGGTGCGTGGCCCGTCATCATCGGCCTGGTCGTGATCTGGATCGTCTTCCAGTCGCTCAACGACCGGTTCCTCACGCCGCAGAACCTGTCCAATCTGGCCCTGCAGATCGCCGCCACCGGCACGATCAGCGTGGGCGTCGTGCTGGTGCTCCTGCTGGGCGAGATCGACCTTTCGGTGGGCTCGGTGGCGGGCGTCGCGGCGGCCACGCTGGCCGTGCTCACGGTGCGGCATGGCTTCGGCGACATCCCGGCCATGGTGCTCGTGCTCGCGTTCGGGGCGCTGATAGGTGTGTTGCAGGGCAGCATCTTCGCCACTCTGGGCGTGCCGGCGTTCGTCGTGACCCTGGCCGGCAACATCGGCTGGCTGGGACTCCAGCTCTTCCTGCTGTCCCCCCAGGGCACGATCAATCTGCCCTACCAGGGTTTCATCGCCGACCTCACGCACACCAATCTGAGCCCCGCACTGGGCTGGATCGTGGGCGCGCTCGTGGTGCTCGCCTATGCCGCGTCCGTTTTCGTCAACCGCCGCCAGCGGCAGGCCGCGGGGCTGGCCCTCCCGGCCGCCCGCCAGTCCATCGTGCGCATCGCCGGCCTGGCAGTCATCGTCGGCGTCACCGTCGCCGTCCTCAACGCCTGGCAGGGCGTGCCCGTGGCGCTGCTCATCCTCGTCGGCATCGTCGCCGTCACCGATCTCGTGCTGCGCCGGACCCGCTACGGCCGCAACATCTTCGCCGTCGGCGGCAACGCCGAGGCGGCCCGGCGCGCCGGCATCAACATCACGGCCATCCGCATCTCCGTCTTCGCCCTGGCCTCAATGCTGGCCGCGCTCGGCGGCATCCTGACCGCGTCGCGCGGCTACTCCGCCGGCCAGTCCACCGGTGGTGGCGACACGCTCCTCGTGGCCATCGCGGCCGCGGTCATCGGCGGCGTGAGCCTGTTCGGCGGCCGCGGAAGCACGTACGGCGCCCTGCTCGGCAGCGTGGTCCTCGGCTCCATCACCTCCGGCATGTTCCTGCTGCAGCTCGAATCCTCGATCCGCTACATGATCACGGCTGCCGTCCTGCTCGCCGCCGTCATCCTCGACGCGCTCTCCCGCCGGGGCCGCCGCTCCAGCGGCCGCGAATAACCGCCGCCTTCCAGACCGCCATCCAGACCGCCATCCGTGGCAGCCCTTCCGTGTCCGCGCTGCGGGCCCGCCATTCGGGCCCTCAGCGGCCTTCCGCGACCGCTGAGGGCTTGTCGGTCATGGGCACGCCGGGAAGAGGCGGCGGGTGCCGAACCCAGCGTTGTAGCCCGCGCGATCGCTGAAGCGGCAGCCGAAATCGGGCGCGGAGACGCCCCGGCGATCGGTGACGTCGTCGCCCTTGGGCCGCGCGCCGGTGCGGACCCAGCGGACCAGGTCGTCCCAGGCCGAGCCGACCTCGGCCGGGGTGAACTCGCAGTGCTGCACCGCGCGGATGGCCCGCTGCACCACCCGTGCCTGGCGGCCGTTGCGGGCGACATCGCGCGCATAGTCCTGCTCCATCGAGAACGGGACGAACATGTCGCCCAGGTCGTGCAGGCTCAGCACCGGCGCGCTCGGCCGGCCGGAGATGATCGGCACCTGGGTCAGCCGGGGGTTGAACCGGTCCCTCCAGTTGCGGGCCGGCACGCGCTGGACGCTGCGGTTGACGTTGACCGGCTCGTCGGGCGCGTATCTGGTCTGCAGGTTGGTGGCCAGCTGGCCCGGATCCTGGGCGAGGCTGGTGCCCGTGGCCCCGGTGGTGATGGAAAACAGGAAGTCCTTCCAGAAGGCGAATGCGGCGTCGGCGCCCGGCCGCTGCCCGCCGGACTGGTTGACGGTGATGGACCGCAACTGCTTGCCCAGTTCGTTGGTCGTGTCCGGCCCGCCCGGGCTCAGCCCGGCCAGGCCCAGCGCCGTCTGGATGCGGGGCACCGCGTTGGTCAGGTAGTCGGTCGGCACGGGCCACGCGGGCACGTCCGCCAGATCCTGTGCGACCACGTTGTAGTCGAGGAAGAAGTCGAACAGGTTGTGGTCGCCCAGCACGCCGCACAGCGGCAGCGCCCCGGTGTAGAGGCCCGGATACTCCTCCAGCGAGCGACCGACGACGTGCCCGCCCATGGACACCCCGACGATGTATGTCCGATGTGGACGGCGAACCGATGAGCCGAAGAGGCGCGCCAGGGCGCGCGTGGACAGGACACCGGCCTTGATGTCATATCCGTTGCCGTAGTAGGACGAGGCGGCCCAGGCGTAGCCCTGATCGAGCAGTTTCTGCCGCATGCCGTAGCCGGGCGGATCGACCGTGAGCACGAAGCCTTGACCGCGATAGCCGTGTGCCCACATCACGAGGTCGCCGTTCCACCTGGGTGGCACCTCGATGTCGTAGGCGGCGTGCTCGTGCACGCCTTGCAGGACGGTGGTCGGCACCCCGCCGACCAACGCCGGTGGCAGCGGCGGATGGTTGATGGTGTAGCCCGGCAGCGGCTGATCGCCCGGCACCGGGTCTACGCTCGCCGACGCCGCACCGGCGACGCCGACGGCGGCCAGGGTCATGCCGACCCCGGCCGCGAGGTGACGAATGAACACACGCATTGGACGCGACCGCATGCGAGCCTCCTGGGGACGCAGGTGCCTACCGGTCGGTAGCGTTGTGAAACATATACCTATGCCCATGCGGAAGCAATCCGTCAGGCCGCGCTCCCGTTGATGGTCACGTTGTCGAGCGTGAGGCCGTCCACGAACGCGATGGTGTTGTCGGGATTGGACACCGAGGTGAAATGGCTGTCGCGGACGCGGACGGACCGGATGTGGTCGGTTTCCAGTCCGGCCAGCCAGATCGCCCGGCGCGCGCCGTCGAGACGCATGTTGTCGACGGAGATGTTTTGCACGAGGACGGGGCGCGTGCCGATCTGGTTGTTGTAGTTGAGGATGACGTAGAGCGCCTCGCGCTCCACCCGGCCGCCGGAGAAGTTGCGCAGGTGGATGCCGTCGATGTAACCGCCGCGCAGCTTGTTGGTCTTGATGTAGAGCGGATATTTGATCGGATAGTTGCCCGGGAAGTCCGGCGGATTGATCTCGCAGTTGAGGGCATAGACGTTGCCGACGCCGCCCGACATCTCGCTGCCGATGGTGATGCCGCCCCACCGGCCGGAAAACTTGCACCGGTCGACGACGATGTTGCGGCTCGGCACGCCGACTCGGTGGCCGTCCTCGTCGCGGCCCGCCTTCACCGCGACGCAGTCGTCGTTGGTGTTGAAGCGGCAGCCCGTGATGAGCACGTTGGTGCAGCACTCCGGGTCGCATCCGTCGGTGTTGAACAGGTAGCTGTGCACGGTGACGTCGCGGACGATGACGTTGCGGCACAGCACCGGGTGGATCGTCCACATCGGAGGGTCGAGGATGGTCACGCCGCTCACGAGGATGTTTTCGCACCGGTAAAACTGGACCATCTTGGGGCGCAGATAGTGGCCGGGGCCAAACTGCCGCTCCCGCACGGGCACGCCGGTCGCGCCCATCTCACGCAGGGCGGCCTGGTCGATGCGCTGCGGGCCGCCGTTGGCATACCAGCTCTCCCAGGGCCCGAGCCTGGCCTGCCCGTCGAGCGTGCCCGCTCCGGTCACCGCGATGTTGCGCTGCCCGAAGGCGTAGATGAACGGCGAATAGTTGAAGCACTCCGTGCCCTCCCAGCGCGTCATCACGACCGGCAGGTAGTGGGCGGGATCGGTGGAGAAGCGGACGACCGCGCCCTCGGCCAGGTGCAGGTTGACGTTGCTGCGCAGGTGGATCGCGCCGGTGAGGAAGACGCCCGGGGGCACGAGCACGCGCCCGCCGCCGCAGGCGTGGCACGCGTCGATCGCGGCGCGCAGGGCGCGCGTGCAATCGGTGACGCCGTCGCCGACCGCGCCGAAAGACGTGATGCGCCACGTGCGCCCGGCGAACACCGGCGGCCGCAGGCCGCTCACGATCCGTGCGGCCTGTGCCGGAGCCGGGTCAGGCGCGATGTCAGGGGCGGCGCCCGCCGGGGTCACGTCGCCGAGGATCGCGCCCGCGGTCGACAGGGCGCCGAAGCCGAGAAGTTTCCGTCGATCGATGGCCATAGGCCCCACGCTATGAACATTCATCGGATGAGTCAACCTCGCTCCGCGGGTACTAAATGAAAAATGGCACTTAAAAAGGGTCGATAGCTCCCATGAATGTGCTAAAAAGTTCACGGTGTCAAATATTTAGGAGGTTGGCTGTGAGACGTCCCATCCTGGCTGTACTCCTGACCCTCGCGACCGTCGGCATGCCCGCCCCAAGCCCGGGGGCAGGCCCCGGGCCGCTGGCCTTCGAGCAGCGCTGGGCGGCCGATCCCACGACCGAGGGGCTCGACGCGTTCGTGGGCATCGAGGACGATCGCTCCGACTCGCATCCGGGCGTCACGCACATCTTCGCCGAGCCCGGCCAGTATCGCTTCGTGATGCACCGCGCCGACCGCGACGGGTCGGACCGGCAGCGCCAAGAAGTCCGCGCCATCAAGGAAAACGGCCAGCGCGTCGACATGCACCTCGGCGAGACCTGGCGCTACACCTACCAGATGTTCATCCCGGCCTCGCTGAAGGCCACGACCAGCTTCACGCACATCTTCCAGGTCAAGCACACCGCCGTGGCCTCGCCCGTGGTCACCATGTCGCTGAACCGATCCGGCAGCAGCGAGCGCGTCGAGATGCGCCTGTTCGGAGAGGGGCAGGCGAAACTCGGGGTCACCGACCTCGCGCCGCTGCGCGACAAGTGGGTCGACGTCGAAATCGAGATCAAGGTGGCCGACGGCTCGGGTGGCTCGCTGCGCTATGCCCTGCGCTCCGGCGGCACGACATATGTCGACGCGTCACGCTCCGGTGTGGACACCTGGCTGGGCGGCGATCAGGCGCATCCCAAGTGGGGCATCTACCGTTCGATCAGCGACTCGGGCCAGATCGCCGACACCTACCTGTTGCTGCGCAACATGCGCGCGTTCGAGCTCGTGCCCGGCGGTGAGCCGCCCGCGTCCGCCTACGAGGCGGAGGCATCCGGCAACACACGCAACGGCGCGGCCGCGAGCGCGGCGTGCGCGAACTGTTCGGGCGCGCAGAAGGTGCGTTTCGTGGGCGGCGCCACGGCCAACTGGCTGCGGTTCAACGGCGTCGCGGGCGGCAGCACCGGCGGCTCACGCCAGCTGACCGTCTACGGCACCGTCAGCGGCACCCGGACCGTGTCGGTGAGCGTCAACAACGGTGCGGCGCAACAGCTCTCGCTGACCGGGTCCACATGGGACACTCCGGTGTCGGCGACGCTGACCGTCCCGCTCAACGCGGGCGGCGGCAACACCATCCGCTTCTTCAACGACACGGCCAACGCGCCGGATCTGGACCGGATCACCATCGGCTGAGGCTATGGTGAGGGCATGGCGACATGGGAGGACGTGCGCAGGATAGCCCTGGCGCTGCCGGAGACGACCGAGCGCGACGGCGACACGGCTTCGTGGCGGGTGAAGGACAAGCCGATCGCCTGGGAGCGCCCGCTGCGCAAGGGCGATCTGGCGGCGCTCGGCGACGCCGCGCCCGACGGCCCGATCCTCGCCGCACGGGTGCCCGATCTGGGGGCGAAGGAGGCCCTGATCGCCGACGATCCCGACGTCTACTTCACCACCCCGCACTTCAATGGTTACCCGGCGATCCTCGTGCAGCTGGAGCGGATAGCCGAGCCGGAGCTCGAGGAGCTGCTCGTCGAGGCGTGGCTGGCGCAGGCGCCCAAGCGCCTGGCCAACCAGTTCCTCGCCGAGCGTGCCTGAAGCCTTTGTGGGGAACGCGCCGGTGCGGTCCCCACAAAGCCGCGGTGGCGCGCGCCACGACCTTTTCGGCCAATCGACCGGTGGCGTTCACCCGCCTCGGGTAGACAGGCCGCGACCATCGGCGATCATCACGGCATGAGCAAACCCCTGCTGGACAAGCGGCAGACCCAGGCGGCGTCCATCATCATGTGGGTCTTCGTCTTGCTGCCCTTCGTCGCGCTGATCCTCGCGATTCCGGTCGTCTGGGGGTGGGGACTGTCCGTTGTGGACATCGCACTTGGCGGGATCCTCTATGTCATCGCGGCGGCCTCGATCTGACAGGTGTCGATCCTCACACCGGCCACGACCCGGTTTTGAGTATCGACTACTCAGGTCCATCCGGTCGCCCCGCGGTCTGCTTAGGACGTCAGTCGATTTCCCACAAGGAAGGCAGAACTGTGTCTCAAGTCAGATGGTTCCGCGCCGGGTTGGTGGCGCTTGCCTCGGTCACGGTGGTGTGGCAGCCGCAGCCGGTGGCGGCGTCCGGCGAAAGCGGTGCGGATCAGATCGTCGTGGTCGAACAGGTCGGTGCGCCGGGCACCGGCATAGGCCCGTCCCGACACGAGGTGCGCGTCAAGAGCGGTCTCGCACCACGCACCGCAGCGTCCAAACCCGACGATACGGCGGCGAACAACCAGCGCGGCCCGATCGTCGCGGCGCAACTGCGCACGCTCATGCGGAGCAAGGGCGACGGCGGTGTTGTCAAGGTGATGGTCAGTGCCGTGGACAAGGTGGCCATCCCCGAATTCCCGGCCAGGGTCGCCGGGGAGTCGCAGGCAGCGGCGGCGGCCCGGCAGGCGCAGGCACAGGGCCTGGTCGACGAGATCGAGGCCAAGCGGGCACCGGCAAACACCCACTGGCGCGAAAAGGTCGCCAGCGGCGGCGGCCGGGTCGTCAGGGACTTTTGGCTGGCGCAGGGCTTCATCGCCGAGATGCCGGTGGCAGCGGTGGACGCGCTCGCCGCGGAGCCCGGGGTGCTCAGCGTCGAGTCGGCGGAGACCGTCGTGCCGTTCCCGGACAGTGACCCCGGCAACGACCTGTCGGTGGCCCGTTCGCTCATGGGCACCGATCTCTACCGCCAGTTCGGCGGGTCCATCGACACGATCGCTCTGATCGACAGCGGCGTCAACTCACACGTGCTGCTGCCGTCCGGCGGCGTCGTCGTCGTGGACATGGTCAACCGCAACCCGAAGATCACCGCGGACATCTGTGACCACGGCACCCGATCGGTGACGGCCATGGCGGGCACCAACGCGCTCGGCGATGGAGTGCGCGGCATCACCAACATGAGCGTGCGCGACTACCACACCGGCGTGTTCTTCACACAGCCCGACGGCACGACCGGCTGCGGGACCGACCCGAGCGCGGCTGTGGTCGCGTTCGGCCAGGCCGTGCTTGACGGCATGAAGGTGATCGTGGCGGAAATGCAGCTCGTGGTGACGCCGGACGGCCTTCTGAATCAGATGGCGGACAACGCGTTCCGGTCGGGTGCGGTCGTCGTCGGGGCGGCCGGCAACTTCGGCGGCGGCGCGAACAGCGTCCGGGCGCCGGCCAACGCCCGCAACGTCCTGGGCATCGGTTCGGTGGACGTCAAGACGTTCGTCGCGCCGTTCCCGCAGGGTCACGGACCGACCGAGGACGGGCGGATCAAGCCCGACCTCGTCACGCCGACCAACTACGAGGCCGGCCGCGGTACCGCAAGCAATGCCACACAGATTTTCACCGGTACCAGCGGCGCCACCGCCGCGGCCGGCGGCACTGTGGCGGCGCTGCGCGCGTTCCTCAAGGGCGGCAACAGCTCGATCGACCCAGGCAGGGTCAACGCCGCGCTGATCGCCGGCGGCTCACACCCGTTGCCGTTCGACAACGGTGAGGGCGCCGGCAAGCTGAAGCTGACCAGCGGCGCCACCTTCACGTTCGCCGTCACGGTCAACCCGGGCGGTTTCGTGGACGTTCCGGTCGACCTTGCCGCCTCCTCGTGCCGTCTCAGCGCGTCGCTGTGGTGGCCGGCGCAGGCCAGCGGCCCGACCAATGCGGACAACGACGTCGACATGGACTTGATCAACCCATCCCAGCAGTTGGTCGCGTCCAGCACCAGCGGGCCCAGCGTGTTCGAGCTGGCCCGCGTCAACTCGATCGCGGGCGGGCGCTGGACGGTCCGGGTGCGGAGCTTCTCCATGGCCAGTTCCCAGGTGGTGTACGGAGCGGTGACCACCTGCCGCTGACGCGCCATCCGGAGGCCGGGGACCGCCACGGCGGGTCCCGGCCTCCGGTTGTGCCATGGCTGAGGCCCTGGGCCGGCTACCAGAAGTCGGCAACTCGTGCGCGTATCCGACCGATAGCCCGATTTCGCCGCCGTCGAGCAGGTTATCCTTGCCGTTCCCCGGGGATGTCCGCGACCACCATCCCCGTGGTCAGCAGGGGCACCTGCGCCACCACCTCCGCCCGCGGGCTGATGACGCTGGTCGGCCCGTAGCCGACACGATGCCCGTCGCGCTCCCCGGTGACGTCCGCCGACACCAGCCACATCCCGGTCTCTCGCGCGCGCTCCGCCCGGATTTGGTGATGCAGATGCTTCCAATGCCGCGCGCTGTCCCGGCGCATCATGTTTTGCGCGGGCACCAGCAGCAGATGCGCGCCCTGCTCGGCCACTGCCGCGGCGGCCTCGGCAAACTGTGTGTCGTAGCAGATGTTGATGCCGAACCGGACCCCCCGCAGGTCGAAGACCGGGTAGCCGGATCCCTTGTCGAACAGGGACTCCCCGGCGACCAGATGGGTCTTGCGATAGCAGCCCAAAACTTCGCCCCGCGACACGACAACGGCCGTGTTGAAGTATCGACCCTCGTGCTCCTCGATGACCCCGAACACCAGGGCCGGCTTGATCGAGGCGAGCCGCCGCAGCACGGACGCGAACGCCGCGGACCGCAGGCCCATCGCCTGGCGGCGCATGTGCTCCCGTTCGACCAGGTAGCCCTGCAGGAAGCACTCCGGAAACAGCAGCAGGTCAACGGCTTGGGCGTCGGCCCGGCCCGCGAAGTCCTCCATGCACCCGATCGCCGCCTCGACATCGCCGAGCAACTCAGGGGTCTGGCATGCCCCGACTCGCAACACCCCGGGATCATAACCGGTTCGCACATCACGGGGTGGTCCGCCACAGCACGGCTACGGCCCATCCGGCGGCGGCCCCACCGTGCAATAACTGCCTGGTCAACCAGCGGCCCGCTCGGAGGCCGGCAACGCCCTCATGTCAACGACATCCTCAGACTCGCCTACCCGCCCGACCGCGCTGTCCGATGTGGAGCGTCAGTCCGGCTCACTGCCAGACCAGTCGCCGGCTAAGTCAAACGTTGCCCTTGAGCCTGTGCCATCCGCCGGCCCGGTTGTTGGCGATGATCTGCTTGAACATGGCCTTGAGCGGGCGTGCGGGGAGGCGCTCGCCCTCGTGCACGGCGACGCAGCGGGCGGTCTTGTTGTCGTGTCCGCTGGTGATGATGCCCTCGGGGTCGGGCACGATGGCGCCGTCGTAGAGGAAGACGTTCACGTGAGTCTTGGCGGCCAACAGCGCGCAGATGTTGCCCTGCAGGACGAAATATGGCTGGACGGTCCGCTTGATGGTCTCGACGACCTCGGGGTCGGCGCTGTGCACGAGGTCGCGGACCTGGTGGCAGACCGCCTGCTGCCAGGCCGGCAGGGCGTCGATATAGGCGTCCACCCGAGGGTCCTTCGCGTACTTCATCACTCACCCGCTCCCGGCGAACGATGGGCCGCCACCCCTGAAGATCAGCAGACGTGCTAAGTGTATGCCGTGGACGCTGATGTCATTGTCGTGGGCGCGGGACTCGCCGGTCTGACCGCCGCCGCCGAGGTGGCCGACGCCGGCCGCACGGTGCTCCTCGTCGACCAGGAGGGCGAGCAAAACCTGGGGGGTCAGGCGTTCTGGAGCCTGGGCGGCCTGTTCCTGGTGAACAGCCCGGAGCAGCGGCGGATGGGCGTCAGGGACTCCCTGGAGTTGGCCCGGCAGGACTGGTTCGGCAGCGCCCAGTTTGACCGGGAGGAGGACCGGTGGCCCCGCGCGTGGGCCGACGCCTACCTGGACTTCGCGGCTGGGGAGAAACGGGCGTGGCTGCGGCAGATGGGACACCGGCTCTTTCCCGTCGTGGGCTGGGCGGAGCGCGGCGACGGGCGCGCCACCGGGCACGGCAACTCGGTCCCCCGCTTCCACATCACGTGGGGCACCGGCCCCGGCGTCGTCGAGCCGTTCGAGCGGCGGGTCCGCGCGCACGCCGACGCGGGCCGCGTCCGGTTCGCCTTCCGGCACCGTGTCGATGAGCTCATGGTCGAGGCAGGCGCGGTCGTGGGGATCCGCGGTGCGGTCCTCGAGCCGACCGCGGTCGGCCGCGGCGAGCCCAGCAGCCGCACGATCGTCGGCGACTTCGAGGCACGCGCGCAGGCCGTCATCGTCACCAGCGGCGGCATAGGCGGCAACCACGATCTGATCCGCAGGGCGTGGCCTGCGAGGCTCGGCACGGCTCCGGGGCGCATGGTCTCGGGCGTGCCGGCGCACGTCGACGGCCGCATGCTGGCCATCGCGCTGGACGCGGGCGCCAACGTGATCAACCCCGACCGGATGTGGCACTACGTCGAGGGCCTGCGCAACTGGGACCCGATCTGGGACAACCACGGCATCCGCATCCTTCCGGGGCCGTCCTCGCTGTGGCTCGACGCGGCCGGCAATCGGCTGCCCGCGCCCTACTTCCCCGGCTTCGACACCCTCGGCACGCTGCGCCACCTGCGCCAGACCGGTTACGACTACTCGTGGTTCGTACTCACCCAGAAAATCATCGAGAAGGAGTTCGCGCTGTCGGGCTCGGAGCAAAACCCGGACCTCACGGGCAAGGACATCAAGCTCCTGCTCTCGCGGGTCAGGAAGGGCGCTCCCGGGCCGGTAGAGGCGTTCAAGCGGCACGGCGAGGACTTCGTCGTCGCGGACACCCTCGGCGAACTGGTCGCGGGCATGAACCGCGTCGCCGACGAGGGCGTGCCCGCCATCGAGGTCGACCGGCTGCGCGCACTCATCGAGGATCGCGACCGCCAGCTCGCCAACACGTTCACCAAGGATGCCCAGATCATGGCCATCCGTTCGGCGCGCACCTATCGCGGCGACAAGCTCGTCAGGGTCGCCACCCCGCACCGGATCCTCGACCCGACGGCCGGCCCGCTCATCGCCGTGCGGCTCAACATCCTGTCGCGCAAAACCTTGGGCGGGCTCGAAACCGACCTGTCCGGCCGCTGCCTCACCAGTGGCGGCGCCATTTTCCCCGGCCTGTACGCGGCGGGCGAGGTTGCCGGGTTCGGCGGTGGCGGCATGATGGGATACAACGCGCTGGAGGGCACATTCCTCGGCGGCTGTCTGTTCTCCGGGCGCGTCGCGGGGCGCGCGGCCGCGGCCGAGGCCGGCTGATCGGTGGGTCAGCCCAGTTCGTGCAGGTAGGAGCGGCCGAACTGCTGCCGTAGGAACGCTCGGGCGCGTTTTGCTTCGTCGCTGGCGGGGCTTTGAGTGCAAGTGTGCCGGGCACGTCGCTGGGCCTGTGCCAGATCATGCTCGAGCAACTGCTCGGTGCGCCGTTCGTGGATCCGGGACTGATAACGCTGATGCACGGTCTGCTTCGACCGATCCAACCGGTAAGCGATATCAGCCCACGACGCACCCCGATGATGCGCCTCCGTCACCAGCAGCAACACATCATCGTCGAGCGCCCGGGCCAACCCGTCAAGCCGCCGCAACACCTCCAGCACCACATCCGTGCGCTCCAAACCCGCATCGGCCATCCCCACCATGGACACCAGCAACCGCCGCAGATGCCCCCGCGGACCGGCCACCCACGTCCAGCCATCACGCGACGGGGACAGATACGGCCAGCGCGGATCGTCAGGCTTACTCACATTCACGGTCACCCATCCTGACAGCGCCGCCCGGCCACGTCACCCCCGAATAGTCCGGATTGTCAGCAAATCCTGACACTTTCACCCGAAGGCGCACACCCCCCACCACCACCTGGCTACTTTCGTTGTGGGGGAAGGCAAAACCACACACCTACCTCCACAAACGACACCACCGCCGGCACCTGACCGGCCACACACACCAGGAGAAAACCATGAATCCCTACCAGCTCACCATCGACATCCCCTCCGACGGACTCAAAACCCTGTACGCCGCCAACCAATTCGTCACCATCGTCAAATCCGTGCCCCACGGCGTCCCGGTCGCCTGGGTGTCATTTCGGCCCATGCTCAGCAACACCATCACCTGGACCGAGGCCTACTCCGTCTACGCCTCCACCACCGGCATCCAAGAAGGCGCCACCATCATCACCCAATCCACCAAACCCGCCGGCGGCGGCAAAATGTACACCCTGCGCGGCGGCCAGTTCGACGACGGCAAAGACATCCTGTCCCCACGCAGCTGCGGGGTATACAACAGCGACGACGTCTTCACCATCGACGACGTACGAATGGTCACCTGCGGCCTGCACCAAGGCGTCACCGTCAACGGCACCTCCACCGCCGGCGCCGTCAACGCCGTCGCCGTCCCCTACCAGGACGAAGCAGTCTTCACCCCGATCGAACGGGTGCAGATCTTCGCCTCCAGCTTCCAAAACAACGGCCTGGTCATCAGCTCCGTCACCAGCGCCGCACTGGAAGTCGACCTGACCACCGTCCAATCCCAGGCACTGCGCTACAACCCGGCCGTCAACCGGTTCGCCATCGCCGCCTAACCGCCACCCAGCGGGTACCCGGCACGCACCGGGTACCCGCCCCCACACACCAAACGGGGGAAGCAGCAATGGGCAAGCTGACCGTCGTCACCTGGAACAGCCAGGGCGAAACCCGCCACACCGCGAGCCGGCTGGCCGACGCGTTGGACACACTGGCCACACTCGGCCACACCGCCGATGTGATCGTGGTCCAGGGCGCCGACAACCGACCCGGCGGCCGGGTCTATCAGATGCTGGCCGGGCTCGGCCACCCCTACCACCCGGCACCGGCACACGCCGCCGAAGGCACAGGTGTGGGCGGGTATCTGCTGCACACCCGGGCCGGCATCGGCGGGCAGGAAACGTTCCGCCGCGCCGACCTGGCCACCGACCCCGGGCTACGCCACTGGCTCGACAACCAGCCCCGCCCCGACCGCACCACCGCCCACGCCGAACTCGCCGCAATGGGGATGCCCGCAACCGCCGCCCTACGCGTGGGCGCCACCACCGTGCGGCTGCTGACCTGGCGAGTGCCACGCGGCCCCGGACGCCTGCTGCACACAACGACACTGGCCGGCGGCGCCAACCCCGACGCATTCCTTCTGTACCAACACTCCACGCTGGCCGCCGCCGCGCAACAGCACGGCATCGAAATCATCGCCGGCGACATCGGCGTCACCGCCGACACATTCAACACGGCAGCGTTAGACACCGAAGCCGAACCGCTGCCCTGCCTCCTGCCCGGCTACGGCGGCGTGGCCAGTGGGCTGCAACACATCATCGGCCACGGCCGCACCACCCGCCCAGACCTGTCCTGCCTGCCCATCACCACCGCCGAATACGTCCCCATCCCGGGCCACACCCACGCCGTACTCTGCGCCACCACCACCTGGCCCACCCGCACACCCACCCGGCGCACCACCACCGCACGAACCGCAGGCTGCCACCGGCGGCGCTAACCCAACCACGGAATTCAGCAAACAAACGGGGGATCCAGATGAGACGCGACGCGTACGACAACGGCACACCCAAGCGGGTGGTCCTCGAAGCCGGAGCCAAGCTGTTCCACGGTTCTCCGGCCGGGGAGTTCACGCACGACTTCTTCCAGGACACGAGCCCGTCGCCGACACATTTCGAGCACCGGCCGTGGCCGGACGCGCCGGCCTGGTTCGCGGCCAACCCGCTCTTCTCGATGCACGCGGCGGCCCGCTTTACCAGGGCCGCCGTGGAAGCCACCTTCACCCTGCACACCTACACCGTGAACAAGCCCCTCAACCTGTATTCGCTGGAGGACATGGCCGAATTCGCCGACTTCATGGTCACCCTTGGCGAGCCCAGGCCGACCTACAACGCCATGGCCCAAGCCATTCCACTCGCAAGACTCGCCTTGGGCTCGGACCTCGACGGGTACGTGGTGAAGCAGGACATTGTCCGCCAGGAGCCGGAGTATGTGCTATTCGGTTCGGGGTTGGCCAAGCTGGCCGAGCCCGTGCCCTTCCGGCTGCGGCTCGTGCCGGTCCCCAGGGCGCAACCGCCGCGTAGCAACGTGTTTTTCGACCAGCCCATGCCGGGTGCGGCCCTGGCCACCTATGACTACACGCGAGGGCCCGGCCGGCTGATCTAGTAGGCACGGTCGGGGTAGAACTTATATATTTCGATGTATGCCACACCTCCGGCCCGGCGGTGGCCAACATGAGCCTCGGCGGCTCCGGCAGCAACGCCACTGTGGAAGGCGCGGTGCGACGCTCCATCGCCGACGGCGTGGTCTATGCGATCGCCTCGGGCAACTCCAGCTCCGACGCGTGCAACTTCACCCCGGCCCGGGTCGCCGAGGCGATCACGGTCAACGCGAGCGACAGCGGCGACGCGCGGGCGTCGTTTTCCAACTTCGGCACATGCACGGACATCTTCGCCCCGGGCGTGGGCATCACGTCGGCGTGGAGCAGCGGCGACCGCGCGACCAACACGATCAGCGGCACGTCGATGGCGGCGCCGCACGTGGCCGGCGGCGCGGCGCTGATCCTCGGCGGCAGCCCGGCGCTCACGCCCGCGCAGGTGGCCAGCACGATGTTCACCAACTCGACGCCCAATAAGATCACGGGTCCGGGCAGCGGCTCACCCAACCGGTTGCTGTTCGTCAACACCGGCGGCGGGACGCCGGGCGGCCCGTCGGTCAACGATCCCGGCAGCCAAAACGGCCGCCGCAGCGTCGCGGTGAGCCTGCAGATGTCGGCCACCGGCGGCACCGCGCCCTACACGTGGTCGGCCACGGGCCTGCCCGCGGGACTGTCCATCAACGCGTCGACCGGGCTCATCTCCGGCACGCCCACGACGGTCAACGTCTACAGCGCGACCGTCACGGCCAGGGACACGGCCGCCCGCACCGGCAGTGTCTCGTTCAGCTGGGCCATCACCGAAAACCTCGACGGCACATGGGCCTGCTCGGTCCCGGCCGGATACACCTATGACCGGGTCGTCAACGAGCTGAACACGTGCGTCCCGGGCAGCTTCGCCAACCGCTATCACATCCGCGCCCCGCAGGACAACATCTACGTGTGCGCGATCCCCGCATCGGGGTTCACCTACGATCGGGTCGTCAACCAGCTCAACGTCTGCAGCCCCAGCAGCTTCGCCAATAGCTACAACATCCGCGTGCCGGTGACTGGGCTGTGGGCGTGCTCGGTGCCGCCGGGATTCACCTACACGCAGGTGGCCAACCAGCTCAACGTGTGCAGCCCGAGCAGCTTCGCCAACAGCTATCTCTTGCGCGCCAACTAAAGCGGCGCCGCCGGTCGGCACCCGCGCGGTGCCGGCCGGTGGCGTCGAGATATTTGGATGTTTACGATTTGAGCGACTACGATGTCTCGAATCGACTTAGTGGAGGCAAGCATGTCAGCTCTGAAACGGACGGCGGTCTTACTCGCGGCCGCGGCCACCGCGCTCGTGATGGGCGCCGGACCCGCCGCGGCCTCGAGCGGCTGGGTGTTCCACAGCAGGCACCACATCGACGACGTCTTCGAGCAATACGGTGTGGAGTGCGCCGCCGCGGGCCAGGCCCTGGTCGCCGCGGGCACGGTGCAGGACTACCGCTGCCGCACCGAACCCACGCACCAAAACTTCGATCTGTACGTCATCACCGGGACCTGGGTGTTCCACTCCCGGCATCACATCGACGACATCTACGACATGTTCGGCGTGGAGTGCACGGCCGCGGGCCAAGCCCAGGTGGCGGCGGGCAACACGCTGACCTACCAGTGCCGGATCGTCAACAACGCGACCGACT
>JBIOYB010000387.1:0-22431 GCA_044869915.1 Allorhizocola sp. | reverse complement strand
CGGCCGGCAGCCACCCGCACTAGTTTAGAAGCACGAGGTTGCCGCCATGTGGGGGATGATTCCGACGTGGCCGTCGGGATAGGGCGAGAACCTTGTCTCTTCGCCGATATGGCCGGTGAGTTTGCCCCAGCCTTCGAGAGTGAACCGGTAGAGGTTTCCGGGCTTCAAGCCAAAGTAGGTGACCTCTGACTGGGATCTGAGGTCGGTGCCCGGGGCGGGATAGCCGATCCCGTACCTGGCGATCTCTTTACCCGTGTAACAGTCGACGAGCCGCCAGAACCATACTGCGTCGCGGACCCTCTTCTGGCTGCTCCAGGACGCCTCGAGCTTGAAGGTGAAGTTGGAGCGTTCCGCGCACATGCTGGTCGTGATGTCGTAGAGCTGGACCGCGTCGTTGCCGCCCAGGGCCCAGTTGCTGGTGACCGAGGCGCACTTGCGACGTTGGTTGTACGGGACGATGAGCACGGAGACGACATTGGACGGCGCGCTTTCTCCCGAGAGGTTGGACGCCACTATCTTGAATTCGTAGGTCCAGCCGTATCTCAGGTATCCGGCGGTCATCGTCGTGGTCAACGCCGGATAAACCGTCCTTGTCCACGCCCCGTAGCCGCTCGCGTAGTGCACGCGATAGTACATGTAGTAGCCGACGCCGGGTGTCGGGCTGGCGTTCCAGCTCAGGTAGGCCTCGTTGTCACCGGGCGAGGCCCGCAGGTTGGTCGGTGGTTGCGGCGTCGGGGGCATCGGCCGTGCCGAGACCGTGTTCGAAAATGGGCTGTCCGGCGCGCCACCGCCGCCGATCGCGGAGACCCGGTACTCGTAGGTCTCCCCGTTGTTCAGATACGCGGAGACAAACGTGCAGCAGGTGGTGACCGGGGTGTTGAGCTTCTGCCACGCCTGGCGGCGAGTCGCGTTGCGGTACCAGATCCAATACCACGCACCCGGGGTCGAACTCGCCGTCCACCTCAGGGTGACCTTGCCGTCGCCGGCCGTGGCCGTCAGGTTGGACGGCGGTCCCGGCTGCGGTGCCACCGGCCGGGCGGAGGCCACATTGGACGGTGCGCTGTCGGGTGCGCCACCACCGCCGATGGCACGCACCCGGTACTCATAGATGTCGCCATTGGACAGGCCGGTGCTGGCGAACGAGCAGCAGGTCGTCACCGGCGCCGAAATCCGTTGCCACGACTGCCCGCTTGAGGCGTTGCGCATCTCGATCCAGTACCAGGAACCCGCGGTCGGACTCGCCGTCCAGGTCAGGTCGACCCGTGCGTTGCCCGCCGTGGCCCGCAGGTTGGACGGCGGTCCCGGCCGCGGCGCCACCGGCCGGGCGGAGGCCACATTGGACGGTGCGCTGTCGGGCGCACCGTTGGCCCCGATCGCCACCACCCGGTACTCGTAGGTGTTCCCGTTGGTCAAACCGGTGCTGGCAAAGGAACAGCAGGTCGTTATCGGAAGGCTGAGGCGCTGCCAGGACTGGCCGGTGGACACGTTGCGCATCTCCACCCAGTACCAGGCGCCCGGCGACGAGCTGGCCGTCCAGGTCAGGTCGACCCGTGCGTTGCCCGCCGTGGCCCGCAGGTTGGACGGCGCGCCCGCCGGTGGTGCCACCGGCCGGGCGGAGGCCACATTGGACGGTGCGCTGTCGGGCCCGCCGTTGGCCCCGATCGTCACCACCCGGTACTCGTAGGTTGTCCCGTTGGTCAGACCGGTGCTCACGAAGGAACAGCAGGTCGTTATCGGAAGGCCGAGGCGCTGCCACGCCCCGCCGGCCGGCCGCATCTCGATCCAGTACCAAGCGTCCGGCTGTGTGCTCTCCGTCCAGGTCAACTCCGCTTGGGCGTTGCCGGGCGTGGCGACCAGGCCGGTCGGTGGATCCGGCGGCCGTGCCGCAGGCGTCGCTCGCACCGTGTTGGACGGTGCGCTGTCCGGCCCGCCGTCCGCGCCGATCGCGACCACCCGGAAGTCGTAGGCGCTGCCGTTGGTCAGGTCGCCGCTCACGAACGTGCAACACGTGGACACCGGCAGCCCGAGCCTGGTGAAGGCCGACTCCCCGGCCGTGACGTTGCGCATCTCGATCCAGTACCAGACACCGTCACCGGCGCTCTCCCAGGTAAGCGTCACAGTCCGGTCGCCGGAGGCGGCGGCCAGGTTGGACGGCGCCGGTGGTAGCGGGAATGTCGCCGTGGCCCGGGCAAGGTTCGACGGCACCGACTCACCGCCCGGCCCGATCGCGGTCACGTACATCTCGTATTCATGGCCGTTGGTGAGCCAGCCGAGCGTGGTGCTGTTGCCCTCCGAGACCGGCCATTCAAGCCTGGACGGCTGCTCCTGCGGCGGGTCGGCGTCCAGGTCCCGCAGGTAAACGTAATGCCACAGGCCGGGCGCGGAACTTGTCCAGGCAAGGCGAATAGTGCCGTCGGCCTGGCTGGCCGCCGTCAGGTTGGTGGCCGGACCCGGGGGCGCCTGGTCGACGGTGGCCTGCGCGGGAGCGGACTGCGGGCTGGTGCCGGCGGTGTTGGCCGCGGCCACACGGAACTCGTATGTGTGCCCCTCCTGCCCGTCGCGGAACACGGCACTCGTCCCGTCGAACACCGGGTCGTCCCACTCTTTCAGCTCCGGTTCCCCGAGAGTGACGTTGCGGGAGTAGACGAGGTAGTGCACCCCCGTCTCGGGCACCGGATCCCAGTCGAGATCGATGGTCCCGTCCTCATCCGGGGTCGCCGTCAGGTTCTCGGGCGCGTGGGTCGGGGCCGGGCCGATGTACAGCAGGCGGTTCGGCGTCGTCGCGCCGATGTTGGTCACCTTGCCGGGCGTGGCCGAGGCCAACAGGGCTCGCTTCACTTCCTCGGGGCTGTACTCCGGATGTTCAGTGAGCAGAATGGCCGCGGCACCGGTCACCGCGGGCGCGGCCATGGAGGTGCCCTCCCCGATAGCGACGACCTGCGTGTCAGACGGCCCCGTCGTGATGATCCCCGCTCCCGGAGCGAACAGATCCACACACGGCCCCTGGTTGCTGTCATTCCATCGGCGGTCCAGGCCGTCGGTCGCGCCCACGCTGATGAGGGCGGAGTCCCGGGTGATCCGTTTCGGCGAGTAGGCGCAGGCATCCCCGCCGTTGTTTCCGGCCGAGTTGACCACTGTCAATCCACTGTTGAGCGCTTTGCGCGTAGCCTTCTCCACGAACCCTGACCCCTGCTCACCGTAGGGAATGCCGAGGCTGAGGTTCACCACCGCTGGTCGTTTGTCGATGGAATCGCCGATCACCCAGTTCAGTCCCCGGTGAATACCGAAGGAGCCCACCACGGGATTCCCCGCGCCATCACATGAGGTCACCTTGACCGGAACGATTTGCACATCCTTGGCCACACCGTAGGTGAAGGCGCCCAGCACGCCCGCCACCATGGTGCCGTGACCTCTGGTGCAGTCCTCGGTGTCGGTGCTGCCGTCGAGAGCGTTGTGTCCGGAAACGACCCGGTCGACGAACTCATTGTCATGGCGGATCCCCGAGTCGACCACATAGGCGCGGACATCGCTGCCCGCGTTCGGGAAGACGTATTTTTCATCCAGGGGAAGGTCGCGCTGATCGATACGATCCAGATGCCAGGGCGCAGGTTCCTGTGTCCCCCCGTCATCGAGCGTGTACAGCAACTCCTGTTCCACCGCTTGCACATCGGGGTGCGACGCCAAGTCGATCGCCTGCGCCTCGGTCAGCGTCGCGCCGAAGCCGCTAAAGGCATGTGTGACGACACCAATAAGCGTGCCACCGGTCTGGGCGACAAGGGCTCGAGCGTAGTCGGCCACGGAATGGGTTGGGGTGGCATCGGTGAGCTCCACGATGTAGCTTCCCGCGATGGCCCGTGAGCTTCTCGAACCGCGGACCGCTTCGGTGACCGGTTTGGTGCTGCGCGGGGTCACTGTCGACACCGGGGAGAACGGACCTTCGCCCGCCGCGTTCACCGCAGTCACCTTGTACTCGTAGGTGTGCCCCGGGACCAGAAAGCCGGCCTGGGCGGAGGTGCCCGTCGCGACGTTGGGCAGGCGCGCGAAGTGGGTCTGCCCGCCGGTCACGTCTTTCTGGTAGACCCGGTACGACGTGGCGCCGCTGACCGCCGGCCACGACACGGTGGCGACTGTGTCATGGCCGCTCAGTGTGGGCGTGCCCGGCGCCACCGGCACGCCCGGTGTCGCCGGCCGCGGCCAGTCGACCTCGATGAACCGCGGACGGCCATGCCGCACGTCGGCAATGGTGCCGCCGGGATTGAGGCTGTTGACGTTGTACGAGGCCAGCAGCTTCCCACTGCGGGCCAGCTCGGGATGCACCCGCACGTCGTAGATGATCAGACCGTTGGTCTGCGGCTCCGGTGCGGTGAACAGCGGGATCGGCCCGGTGAACGGCCCGGTCGGCGAGGAAGAGGTGTACGCCACGATCTGCGGATCGAAGACAAGGTTGTTCTCGTGCGTGACCCACACGTACTGGCTGCCGACCTTCTGCACGCCTCCGGCGCCGACCCCGCTGATCAGGCGGCCGACGTCTTCGACGTGGGGGGACCAGGCGCTGCCCGTCCAGAACTCCCAGGGGCCGCTGAGGCCGCCGGTGGGGACCCGCGCCAGATGGGCGAACTTCATCCGGCCGGGCGCCGACGAGATGCCGTAGATGTAGGTGTATGCCCCATCGGGGAAGATGCCGCCGCCCCAGCCGATCTTCGGCCCCAACGGGAGCTCGACCACGGATGCCAGCGTCAGGTCGGGAAGGGTGAACGTCGCCAGCGCCACACCCGTCTGGTAGAAGTCGAGGGCTCCTCCACCGGTCGAGCGAATCCGGTTGTAAATGACCTTGAGCGTATTGCCCTCGACCACGCCGTCCGCGACCCAGTAGAACTCGCCCTCTTCCTGGGGCTTGACCAGGGCGGCGGGCGCCTCGGGAGTGCCACCGTGCAATGTGGACGTCAGCGTCGTGCCGTCCTGGACGACCATGAGGTTGTTGACGAGGGGGGAGTTGGCCGGACGGCTGTGGTCGGCGTTGACCGTTCCCAGGAACGAATCGGCGAACAGCCACACAACCCGGCCGTCGGGTAAGGCCACCGATGCTGTGCCGTCGCCGCCGGTCCAGTGACCGCCGGCGTTGCCGTAATCGGTGAACATGGTGGTGAGCTCAGCCGCCGACATGACGGCCGGCGACGATTGCGCATTTGCCGGTAGAGCGAGCTGGCCGGCCAGCACGACGACCAACAATGCGGCGACGACACGCTTGCGTTTCATCCCATTTCCCCGATCTTGCAGGCCGACAAGACAGGCAGACCGTATCGACGCGCGTCACAAGTCGATCATCAATTGATCATCAAGAGGGGTCCGGCGAGACGGTGCGGGGACTGAGTGTTTGGGCTCGAAACTGCGGTCGGCCCGGCACGGGTGGATGTGTGCGCACCGCGGCCAGTGGCACCGACCGGGCAGGTGACGACCAGCGAGTGCTTGGTCGTTTGGAAAAGTGATATCACTTTGATAGCGTCTAGACATCATCGTCGTGAAGGGAGTCCCACATGACGGAACACCTCACACTGCTCGCCCCGCAGGTACGCGAGCGCCTCGCCTACTCACCCGAGATCGCCCACGCCGTGCTGCGCGGGCAGCAGGCGAATGCCGTTGTCGCGGCACGTATGCGCATCGTCGAAAGCGCAGTGGGCATGGCGGAAATGGCCCTGGTCCGCCCCTCCGAGAACTACATCGTCGACCTAGATGCGGAATGCGGGGCCGCCATGGTCGGCAACCTGCCGGTGGTCCTGTGCGGCGACAGGGACGCTCAGCCCGTGGGCAACGCGGGCACCCTTCACCCCTAGACACATGTCCTAGACACATGGCCGCCGAACGAAAAAAGCTCCTTCTCCGGCTCGATCCCGCCGTGCACGACGCACTCGCGCGTTGGGCCGGGGACGAATTTCGCAGCACAAACGGCCAGATCGAGTACCTCCTGCGCAAGGCCCTCGCCGACGCCGAACGCCTGCCCGGGGGAGTCGGCCGGAGGCGCGGACCCGGCAGACCCCCCGCCACACCCGACCCGGAAGAAGAATGACATGGCCGTTCCCGACAGCCTCCCCCAGCGCATCTTCCTGCTGGCCTACGACCCCGACAAGGGCAGGGTCCGCGTGGGCACCAACCTCGGCGCCATGCTCCGCGCCGGGGCCCTCGCCGACCTCTACCTCAACGGCCATCTCACCGACGAACGCGGCCGCGCCATCCACGTCCGGCGCCCCTGCCACGATCCCGTCCTCAAAGCGCTCCTCGAAGAGATCGCCGGCTCCAAGCCACGCAAATGGCAGTCCTGGGTGGGCAGCCGGCAGCGCGTCACCATCAGCGCGGTACGCCAGCAGCTCAGTGATGGCGGCTGGGTCCGCCTTCAACCCCACAGAATCCTTGGGCTGTTCCCCACCACCAAGGTGACCATCCGCGACCACCGCGTCCGCAAGGAACTCCTCGGCCGGGTCAACGGCGCCCTGAAGAACCCCATCGGCAGAATCGACCCCGCCGACGCCGCACTCGTGGCCATCGTTGCCGCCGGATACCTCAGTCTCGTCCTCGACGGTAAGACCAAACGCGCCAACAAACGGCGCATCCAGCAGCTCACCGAGCTCAGCGGACCGATCGGCCCCGCCCTGCGCCAATCGCTCGCGGAAGCTGCGGCCGGTTAGCTGTCCTCCTCCAGGCGCCACGGCCGCACCGGCCGCACCGGTCTGGGGCGACTGCCCGCCACCGGCCGAAGGTTCCGGGCGCGACGCCCGCCAGGAGTGCGCCACACTGCGCCTGCCGTTGGACTATCGCAAGCCGCACGGCCGCCAGATCGACATCGCGATCTCACGGATCGCCGCCGCCGAGCCGGGCCTGCGGCGCGGCATCCTGCTGTCCAACCCGGGCGGGCCCGGCGGCGCCGGGCTCGACATGCCGAGCTTCCTCGCCGCCGTGCTGCCGGCCGAGGTGTCGGCCCGCTACGACCTGATCGGGTTCGACCCGCGCGGCGTCGGGGCGAGCACCCCGATCACGTGCGGCATCACGGACCCGACCGCGGTGCTCGACCTCCTCCTGCCCTACCCGGCACCGGACGGGTCGATCGCCCGCAACATCGAGTTCGCTCGCACGACGGCGCGTAACTGCGCGGCGCACTCCGGCGAGTTGCTGCCGTACATCACCACCGCCAACACCGCGCGCGACATGGACCGCATCCGGGCCGTGCTCGGCGAACCGAAGCTGTCGTACCTCGGGTACTCCTACGGCAGCTACCTCGGCGCGGTCTACACCTCGCTGTTCCCGGACCGCACCGACCGGATCATCCTGGACAGCGCGATCGACCCGAACCAGATCTGGTATGGCGTCTGGCGGCAGTTCGGCCCGTCCACGGCGTTGCGCTTCCCCGACTTCACCGGCTGGGCCGCCGCCCGCAACGACGAGTACGGACTGGGCGCGACACCGGAGGCGGTGGCCGAAACCTACTTCGCGACCGCGGCGGCGCTGGACCGCGAGCCCGTCGTGACGCCCGGCCTCGTCGTCAACGGCAACACCTACCGCCAGATATCCCGCAATCTTCTGTATAACGACGGGGACTTCCCACTGCTCGCCGCGATCTGGCAGGCATTCGCCCAGGCGACGCCCTCAGCGGCCGTGCCCGCGCTGCGGCGGGCGGCGGCCCAGATACCGGCGGCCCGGATACCGGTCGACAACAGCATCGCCGTCCTCTACGCGATCGCCTGCGGCGACGTGGCATGGCCACGCGACACCGACCTGTACGCCCGCAACGTGGCCGTCGACCGACGGTTGTTTCCGATCACCGCCGGCATGCCGGCCAACGTCTGGCCGTGCGTGTTCTGGCCGTACCGTCCGCTGGAACCACCGGTGGCGGTTTGTGGAGGTCCGGTGAAGCGGACGACCGGTGGACGCGCGCAGGCCCTAGTGTCGTGAGGATGGACCGGGTCAAGCGTGGTGTGCGTTGGGTGGCAAGGGCTTGCCTGGCGCTCGCGATCATCGTGGCGCTCCCGATCGGCGCGATGTGGATCGCGCTCGCGGTCGATGCCGACGGGACACCCAGCCCGGCCGCCCGTTCCACCGGCAACGACGCCGAATGGCTCGGGCACGCCTGGGTGGACGGGCGCAAAAATCAGTCCGATGTGGACAGCCTGGCCGCACGCCTGCGCGGGATGGGAGTGCGCGACCTGTTCGTGCACGCGGGGCCGTTCCGCGACGACGGGACGCTCGATCCGGCCCGCAGACCGCGCGCCGCCTGGTTTGTCGGCGCTATCCACGCGGCCCTGCCGGGCGTGCGGGTCCAGGCGTGGCTCGGCGCCCATCCGGTGCCCGACGAACTGCACCTGCACTCGCCCGAGACCCGTGCCCGTGTGCTCACGGCGGTCGGCCAGATCCTCGACGACGGGTTCGACGGCGTGCACTACGACTTCGAGCCGGTCGAGGACGGGGACGAACACCTGATCACCATGCTGCGTGAGACGCGGCCCATCATGCGGCAGCGCAACGCGATCCTGTCGGTGTCGGCGGTCCACACCGAACCGTGGGCGGGCCTGGCCACCGGCGTCCGGCTCCTGCCGGGCTCGCTCACCCTCTGGTCCACCGGCTATCTGCGGCGCGTCTGCGCCGAAGTGGACCAGGTCGCCATCATGGCCTACGACACGGCCCTGCCGACCCAGGGCACCTACGGCGGCTACGTCCGTCGCATCACCGAGCTGGCCCTTGCCGCCGTCCCGGCCGATGTCCATCTCCTCATCGGCATCCCGGGATATCACGACCGCAAGCTCACCCGCCAGGACGGCGCCGAGACCATCGCCGCGTCCCTGCACGGCATCCGCCTGGCGCTCGGAGCCGAGGCGCCGCAACGAAAATTTGGGGTGGCGTTCTACGTCGACTTCGCCGCCACCCCGCGGGACCGGTCGGATTATCTGCGCGACTGGGCGCCAAGACGCTAGGCGGCGGCGCGGAGGGCGGGGGTCAGCAGGAGCAGGGCGATGACGGCGAGGTTGGTGAGCGTGCCGATCGGGAGATACCAGAGGCCCGCGATGGCGAGGACCAGCACGGCGATCCACGCGCCCGCGACGTGCAGGAGCAGGGCGGCCAGCGCGAGCAGATATGCCAAGCCGTAGGCGACGAAGACGAGCTTGACGGCGGTGGAGCGCGGGTCGAGGCCTACGGCGGTGACAAGGCGCGACCATGGGCCCAGCTGCCCGGCGTATTCGCCGCGCGAAGGGGTGACGAAGTCGCCCACGATCAGGGCGCGCGTGCCGTCGAACAGCATCCAGCCGCCGGTGACGAGCACGAGCGCGGCAACCACCCAAACCATGCGGTCAGGATAGAGGACGGTAGTTGACGCCGAGACTGTCCAACAGGGACAGATGTGCCCGCAGTCGCGCGGAGAATCCGGCGAAATCCTTGGCGGCGCTGGACCAGCCGACCTCGGCCAGCGCGGCCAACCGGGGGAACGCGCGATATTCGACGAGCGCGGGCGTGGGCAGATATTCGCTCCAGAGCTGGCCTTGCACGCCCGTCACGTCACCGGGCTCGAACGAGTATGCCTGCTCCAAAGGCAGGAATCCCCTGATGGCCGTGGGCTCGCCCCGCCGGAATCCCTCGGCCCAGTCGAAGTAGCAGTGCTGCTGCGGGCACGACACCGCCTCGAACCCGGCCGCCCGCGCCGCAGGCGCACTCGTGACGTCGCGCCAGCCGAAGAAGAGCAACCCCGGAGGCGGGTCGGCGTCGAGCAGCTCGTCCCACACGGCGGTTTTGCGTCCGCGCGACGCCAGGTGCGCGGCGAGCGTGCCGATCCACCAGCCGAGCAGATCGCCCACGGCGGCGGCACGCGCTTGGGCCGCGGGGGAGGAAAGCCAGTGCAGCGAACGTACCTCGTCGCCGCCCAGGTGAACATATTCGAACGGGAAGACCTCGACCACCTCGTCGAGCACGTGCTTGAAGAACTCGACGGTCGCGTCCTCGGTGTTGAGCACCGGGTCGTGAATGCCCCACATCGTCGACACTTCAACTTCTTCAAAGCCTATTTGTGGGTACGCGGCGATAGCCGCCTGCGTGTGCCCCGGCAGATCGATCTCGGGCATGATCTCGATCCCGCGCCGGCGGGCATAGGCCACAAGCGTTTTCAGCTCGTCCTGGGTGTAGAACCCGCCGTGCGGGGTGCCGTCGAAGTCGAAGTCGTAGTAGTGCCCGCGCATGGACTCGCGCCGATGTGCCCCAACCGAAGTCAGGCGCGGATAGCGCTTCACCTCGAACCGCCAGCCCTGATCGTCGGTCAGGTGCAGGTGCAGGCGGTTGAGCTTGTGCAGCGCCATCAGGTCGACATAGCGGTGCAGGAACTCGATCGGCATGTGCCAGCGCGCCACATCGAGCAGGCTGCCGCGCCACGGGTAGTGCGGCGCATCGCTTATCTCGACGCACTGCCACGCCTGCGGCGTACCAAATCGAAGGGTTTGAACTGCCCAGCGCAGACCGGAGAGCCGGCCGCGGACCTTGAGCCCCTCGGCGTCCGTCCGCAGCCAATAGGCCTCGTCGGCAAACGTGTCGTCGACAGTCCAGTCGCCCGCGACGGGAAGGCCAAGCTCCGCAAGCAGTGCGGCGATGTCGGGCGGGCCGGTGAAGGGCAGGGCCGTCAGATCGAGCGTGCCGTCGAGCGGGATCGTCTGAGCGGGAAGCGGGATCACGCGATCCTCCGGGCGACGGAGTCGCGGACGACCACGTGCGTGCCGAGGATGGTCTCGCGCGTGGCCATGCCGAGCTTGTCCTGCAACGCCATCCGCACGGCGGTGCGGCCCAGCTCCTCGGCCGGGATGTGCACTGTCGTGAGTGGAGGCCACATGTGTGCGGCCATGGGCACGTCATCGTAGCCGACGATCGACACGTCCTCGGGCACGCGCAAACCGCCCTCCCGCAACGCTTTGATGGCGCCCGCCGCGCACGCGTCGTCGCTCGCGACGATCCCGGTGCAGGGCAGCTCGCCCTGCTGCAGGAGCTCCCGGATGGCGGTGTAGCCGAAGTGGATGCCGAAGTTGCCCTGAAGCAGCAACGGTTTGAGCCCTCGGTCGGCCATCGCCCGCTCGTATCCGCGCACCCGCGGGTCGCTGGTCGTGTAGCCGGTCTGGCCACCCAGGAACATGACGCGCTCGTGCCCGGCCGACAGGATGTGGCTCGTCGCCGAGTAGGCCCCGCCCTCGTTGTCGTAGTGGGCCACCAGCGCCGGCACGTCCGGCCCGAGCCCGGTGCGTCCACATAGGACCAAGCGGGAGCCGGCGGAGTCGAGCGCGTGCGCGTATTGCGCCAGCTGCTTGCGAGATTCCGGCGTCTCGAGCACGCCACCGACCGTGATCACCGCGTCGGCGCCCTGCTCACGCATCATCTTGACATAGGCCAGCTCGCGGTTGGGGTCGGCGCCGGTCGTGCACACCAGGGACAGCCGCCCCTCCTGCGCCGCCTGCTGCTCGACACCCTGGATGATGTAGGCGTAGAACGGCGTGGTCACCTCGCGGGTCAGGATGGCCACGGTCTTCTGGCTCACCCCGGCCAGCGCGCGGGCGTGCACGTTTACCACGTAGTCGAGATCCTTGACCGCGCGCAGCACCTTGGTCCGCGTGGCTGGCGCTGTCGGGTAGCTGCCGGCGAGCACCCGCGAGACCGTCGCGACCGAGACACCGGCCCGGATCGCGACGTCGCGGATGGTCGTGCGCGACTCCCTCCCGGCCTGGTCGACCGGCTTGCGCGGCATGCATCCCCCAGTCCCACGGCGTCCGTGCCCCACGGCGTCCGTGGCGAACGGGTTGCCTCCGTTGAGGCGAAGCCGTGTCTTGCGCGGGTAGGGGTGGCCGCAGAGCGAACCTGAGATAGCTCACTCCTATCCCTTCCACGGCGGTGCAAGGTCCGTGGAGGGCTGGTCCGCGCCTACCCGCTGCGGAAAATTCTGTAAACGGTTACCGGGAGATACTGCTTGGTTTCCATGTGCCTGTCAACCAGGCGGCGGCGTCCGGCGGCAGGCCCGGCTCGTCGACGCTCTTGAGCATGACCTCGCCTTCGAGCGGCAGGGTCTGCGCCGACAGGTTGACGACGCAGGTGTGCTCGCCGCGCCGGAACGCCAGCACACCCTCGGGGGAGTCCAGCCACTCCAGCGGCCCGTCGCCGAGGGCGCGGCGCAGGCGGATCGCCGACCGGTAGAGGCTGAGCATCGAGGCCGGATCGTCCTCCTGGGCCTCGGCGGTGAGCGATGCCCACGACCTCGGCTGGGGCAGCCACGTGGAGGCGCCAAACCCGAAGGGCGGAGCCGAGCCCGACCACGGCAGCGGCACGCGGCACCCGTCGCGGCCGCGGTCGGTGTGCCCCGACCGCTCCCAGCGCGGGTCCTCAAGGAGCTCGTCGGGCAGGTCCTCGACCTCGGGAAGGCCCAGCTCCTCGCCCTGGTAAACGTATGCACAACCGGGCAGGGCGAGCATCAGCAGCGCCGCGGCACGGGCGCGCCGCGTGCCCAGCGCGAGGTCGGCCGCCGGCCGGTCGAGCGGCAGGACGAAGGTGTGCCCCGTGTCCTCGCGGCCATAGCGCGTCACGTGCCGTACGACGTCGTGATTGGACAGTACCCACGTCGCGGGCGCGCCGATCGGCTCGTGCGTGCCGATCGTGAGCTTGATCACCTCACGCAGCATGGCCGCGTCCCACGGACAGGCCAGGAACGCGAAGTTGAACCCGGTGTGCAGCTCGTCGGGGCGAAGATAGCGGGCGAAGCTGACCGGGTCGGGATCCCACAGCTCGCCCACGAAGATTGCCTTCTGCGGGTAGGACTCCGCCACCTTGCGCCACTCGCGGTAGACCTCGTGCACGCCGTCCTGGTTGCGGTAGCCATCCATCGCCGCCAGATCCTTGACCAGGTGGTCGGCCACGTCGATGCGGAAGCCGTCGACCCCGCGGTCGAGCCAGAAGCGCAGCGTCGCGTCGAACTCCTCGCGCACCCGCGGATGGTCCCAGTTCCAGTCGGGCTGCCCGGGGTCGAACATGTGCAGATACCAAGAGCCATCAGGCGCCTGCGACCACGCCGGCCCGCCGAAGTGCGACGTCCAGTCGTTGACCGGCTTGTCGCGGAAGTAGAACAGGTCCCGCTCGGGGCCACCTTTGAGCGCGGCCTGGAACAGTGGGTGCGCGCTGGAGCAGTGGTTGGGCACGATGTCCACGATGACCTTGATGCCCAGCGTGTGCGCCTCGGAGATCAGCGCCTCGGCCTGCCCGAGCGTGCCGAACAGCGGGTCGATGTCGCGGTAGTCGGCCACGTCGTAACCCGCGTCGGCCATCGGCGAGACATACCACGGGCTGAACCAGATCGCGTCAATGCCAAGCTTTTTCAGGTACCCGAGCCGCGCCCGGATGCCCGCGAGGTCGCCGACCCCGTCGCCGCTGCCGTCGGCGAAACTGCGCGGGTAGATCTGATAGATGACGGCGCTGCGTACCCACTGGCTCAATGGCAGACCTCCGCTGCGCTCCGGTGTGCATGTCTGTTGATTCACTCGGGGCAAGCCCTCGCTCATGCGACCAACTCTAGGACGAGCGCGTCGGCGGGGTTGAGACGTGGCAGCGGCAGCCCGATCGTGGCGAGGGCGCGGCCGGTCCAGCGGGCGTCGGCGAGGTCGAAGGCGGCCGGGACGTGCCCGCCGCCGTGCGGCCCGAACACCACCTCCACCCGGTAGGAGCGATCGGGATCCAGGCCCGGCAGGCGAAGCCGGAACGGGTCGGGCCGCAGCGGGGTGTTCGCCGGCGTGCTCGTGATCTGCGCGTAGCTGAACAGGGCGTGCGTCGAGTCGTGCGACACGATGCCGTGCACGACCGCGGACGGGTCGGCCAGATCGGGCACGACCACGCGCCCGGAGTGCAGCAGGGCGCGCTTGGCCTTGTACAGCGCCACCCACTCGGTGAGCAGGCCGAGCTCCTCTTCACCCCCGTCCAACTCGGTCAGGTCGGTCTCCATGCCGGCGTGCCCGAACAGGGCGGTGGCGCAGCGCATGTGCAGGTTGGTGACCCGCTTGGTGATGTGCGTGCGGGTGGGGCCGACGTGCGCACCGAGCAGTTCGGGCGGCAGCAGCAGGCCGGTCCACAGCTGGATCTGCTGGCGGTCGATCGGATCGTTGGTGTCGGATGTCCACACCCGGTCGGTGTGCTCGAGGATCCCGAGGTCGACGCGGGCGCCGCCGGACGAGCACGACTCGATCTCGAGCGCGGGGAAGCGGGCCTTCAGCTCGCGCAAAAGCTCATACACGGCAAGGGTTTGCCGGTGCACGCTGGTCGCCTCGTGTATGTCGCGGTTATGGTCCCACTTGATGTAGTCGATGCCCAAGGAGGACACGAGCTCGGTGATGCGAGCCAGGAGATAGGCGTAGGCGTCCGGATTGGACACATCGAGCACGTGCTGGTTGCGGAACTCGGCGGGCAGGCGACCGGGCATCGCGAGCACCCAGTCGGGATGCGCGCGGAACAGATCCGAGTCGGGGTTCACCATTTCGGGCTCGAACCACAGCCCAAACTGCATGCCCAACCCGTGGACGTGCTTGACCAGCGGCTCCAAACCGTTGGGCCACACGGTTTCGTCGACAAACCAGTCGCCCAGGCCGGCGCGGTCGTGGCGGCGGTGGCGGAACCAGCCGTCGTCGAGCACGAATCGCTCCACGCCCACCCGGGCCGCGGTGTCCGCCAGCTCCTTCAGCTTTTCGAGATCGTGCTGGAAGTAGACCGCTTCCCACGTGTTGAGCACCACCGGGCGCGGGGTGCGCGGGTGGTTTGCGCGGGCGCGGATCAGCCGGTGCATCCGGTCCCTGATCCCGTCCAGCCCTTCGCCCGAATGGGCAAAGTAGACGGTCGGGGTGCGGTAGGTCTCGCCGGGCGCCAGCCGCACCTCGCCCGGCTCGAGCAGCTCGCCACCGCCAAGCGCCGCAACGGAATCGGGCATCCGCTCGGCCGTATGCTCGTGGTTGCCGCTCCACCCGACATGCGCCGACCAGACCTGGCCCGCACGATGCGAAAACCCTTGCGTGCCAACACTGAGCAGGAGCGTCGAGTCGTGCCCCGTGCGGCCGCGGCGATTTTCCCGGACATGGGAGCCAAACCCGAAAACCCCGCGCTGCGGCGCCCGCTCCAACGACCAACGCCCGGTCATATCCAGCTTTTCGACGGCATTATCCGGTACCGGCAAAAGGCACCGAAGGCCGGCAACGCTCCACACCCCGGGGCCATTGTTGGTCAGCGTGTGCCGCATCCTCACCACGCCCTGCGGCGTCAGCTCCACCGTCGACTCGACCGCCACGCCCGCCTCTTCGTCGTGGGCGCGCACCACCATCGTCGTGTCGGTGAGCACCACATCCTCGCTCAGGCGCAGGCGCACATGCTGCCACCGCCCGTCGCGATCCCCGCTGAGCGCGGGCCGCCCCGCCCAGCCCTCGTGCTGCACCGGTAGCAGCGGCAGCGCGCTGAGCCCATAGGCCGCGTCGGGCACACCCGGCCCCGGATCCGCGCCCCAGTGCACGATCCGCGGCAGCCTGCCCCCGCCGGGCACCACCACCGTCAGCCCAACCCCGTCGGCCGTCAATGTGTGAATTTGTTGAACCACGTTCGAACCCTAACCTAGCCTGTTGGGCCCGGGCGAGACCCAACCCCGCCCGGACCGCGCCGCCGGCGGTGTTTGACGCGTCCAGGAGTCGCCGGGCCTTCGCCCATCCGCTCCGCGGCGCGTCAGGCGAGGATGGCGGGGTCGAGGTTGAGCTCGCGGGCGGCGGCGAGGCGCATCCACTCGGCGGCCTGGCGGCGCGTGATGACCTTTTCGTGGACCATCAGCTGCACGGCGAGGCCGTCGATGAGGGAGTTGATGCGCCAGGCCGCGCCGAAGGGGTCGTCGCACTCGAAGACGCCCTCCTTGACGCCCGTGGTGATGACGTCGGTGAGCGCCTCCTTCCACCGCAGGTCGAGCCGGCGCGAGACCCGCTCGAGCTCGGGCACGCGCAGCGCCTCGGACCAGCCGTCGATCCACATCAGCCAGGAGCGCGAACGTCCTTGGGGCGCAAGGAGTTTGATGAGCCGGCGCAGCTTGTCGAGCGGCTCGTCGGGCGCGTCCACGACGGCCTGGAGCTTGGCGAGGTCCTGCTCGGCCGCATATTCGAAGGCCCGCGCCATGAGCGCGTCCTTCGTGCTGAAGTGGTAGAACACCAGCGCCTGGCTGACACCGGCCGCCTTGGCGACATCGGCGGTGCGCGTGTTGGCGAAGCCGCGCTCGACGATGACCTCCACGGCCGTCCGCAGCAGGTCTTCCACGCGTATCTGAGCCGACCGTCTCGTCACCCGCCCACATTAGCTTTAGCCCGCCATGTGTACGGCCCCCGCGCTGGCCACCGCCACGTGGCCAGCTATTTGCCGATAAAATGGATAATTGTGCGAATTGGACTGCTGGCCGTGGTGGTCGTAGCTGGGTGTGCCGTTCAGCAATCGGCGTGGGTCACGCCATCGCCATCGGCGCAGAAGACCGAGATCACGCTGGCGTTCGGCGGGGACGTGCATTTCGAGGATCGCACGCGCAGGCTGCTGGACCGGCCGGAGACCGCGTTCGGGGAGATCGCCGCCCTCCTCGGCGCGGCCGACCTCGCGTTCGTCAACCTAGAGACGGCGGTGACCGAGCGCGGCACGCCCGAGCCGAAGGAGTTCCTCTTCCGCGCGCCCGCGAGCGCCTACTCGGCCGTGAAAGCGGCGGGCGTCGACGCGGTGTCGCTGGCCAACAACCACGCGCTCGACTACGGCCGGGAAGGATTGGCCGACACACTGGACGCGGCCCAGGCCGCGGGCGTGCCGGCGCTCGGGGCAGGCCTGGCCGCGGACGCCTACCGCCCGTGGGTCAGGCAGATCGCGGGCACGAGGATCGGCGTCGTGGCGGTGACGCACGTCAATGAATTGTGGGAGCAGTGGCAGGCCACCGACTCCCAACCCGGGCTCGCGATGCTACGCGATGAGGAGCGAGCGCTGGAGGCCGTGCGCTCGGCAAGACGGGTCGCAGACGTGGTCGTGGTGTGGACCCACTGGGGCCCCGAATATGAGGAATGCCCAAACGCGGAGCTCAAGCGGCTCGCCGCGACGCTGATCGAGGCGGGCGCCGATCTGATCGTGGGCGGGCACCAGCACCTGCTCCTGGGCGCCGGCTGGCAGCGCAGGGCCTACGTCGCCTACGGGATGGGCAACTTCGTGTGGTGGCGCAACGACGCCGCCTCGAACGAGACCGGTGTGTTGTGGGCCACAATCCGCGACAAGGCGCTCAAGCACGTCGAGCTCAAACCGGCCTACATCGACCGGGTCACCGGGCAGCCCGCGCCCGCGAACGGCGAGGTGGCACAGCGGATTTTGGACGAGCAGGCCCGGCTGCGCGAGTGTGCCGGGCTCTCCGATTCGCCGACAGCTTAACGCGTACACCCCAGGAATGGATCTTTAATCTTTCTTGTTGGGCCGTGTGAACGTCACCGGCACTGGCTGGAGGAGAGAGATCGTGCTTGATCCACAGGGGCTTTATGAGCTCAACGTAGATCGGTCTGACCTTGGGCGGCCGGTGCTTTTGCACGCACTGACCGGATTTGTCGATGCCGGTGCGGCCGGGCGGCTGGCCCGCGAGCACCTGTTGCAGGCGCTCGACTCGCGCGTGATCGCGACCTTCGACATCGACCAGCTCTACGACTACCGCGCACGGCGGCCGCTGATGCACTTCGCGGCCGACCACTGGGAGACCTATGACGAGCCCGCGCTGGAGCTGCACGCGCTGCGCGACGACGACGACAACTCGTTCCTGCTGCTCACCGGGCCCGAGCCGGATCTGCAGTGGGAGCGGTTCATCGCGGCGATCACACAGATCGTGCGCACGCTCGACGTCCGGCTGACCGTCGGCATCCACGCCATCCCGATGTCCGTCCCGCACACCCGTCCCGCGGGCGTCACGGCGCACGGCACGAGCCCGTCGCTGATCACCGGATATGAGCCATGGATCGCCAACGTCCAGGTGCCGGCGAGCGTGACAAACCTTCTGGAATATCGGCTGGGCCAGCAGGGCCTCGACGCCATCGGCTTCGCCGCGCACGTGCCGCACTACCTCGCCGAGAGCGAATATCCGCAGGCCGCCGAGCAGCTGCTGATCTCCGTGTCGCGGGCGACCGGGCTGCTCCTGCCGACCGACAGCCTGCGCGAAGCGGGCGAAAATGTGCGCCAGGAGGTCGAGCGGCAGCTGGTCGACAACCAGCAGGCGTCGGCCGTGGTGCGGGCGCTCGAGGAGCAATACGACGCGTTCATGCGCGGGCGCGGCAGCAACTTATTGACCGAGCCCACGCCGCTGCCGACGGCCGACGAGCTCGGCGCGGAGCTGGAGCGGTTCCTGGCCGAGCACAGGCGCCACGAAGGGTGATCGCGGCCTTCGCCCCGCTCTGGGTGATCACAATTCTGGGGTGGGGCGCGGCCCGGTTTGGCGTGTTCGGCGCGACCGCGCAGCAGGGGCTGGCGCAGTTCGCGTTCATCGTGGCCATCCCGGCCGTGATCTTCAGCACCCTGGTCAAAATCCCTTTTGACGAATTGCCGCTGCTACCGCTGGCGGCTTTTGCTTTGAGCGCACTTACCTTGGGGGTGCTGGGGTTTTGGCTCGCGCGTGGGCGGGGTTTGAGCGAGCGCGTGATCGCGGGCATGGCGGCGTCCTATGTCAACTCCGGCAACCTCGGCATCCCGGTAGCCATCTTCGTGCTAGGTGACGCGTCGCTGGTCGTGGCCGTCGTCGCCTTCCAGACCGTCATCTTCACGCCACTGATCGTGGGCCTGCTCGACCGGCGGCGCATCCTCGAGCTACCACTGAAGGTGCCCGTCGTCACAGCCTCGCTGTTGGGCGTGCTGTTCAGCGCGGTGGGCTGGCACCTGTCGGCGGATGTGTTGCGGCCGTTTGAGTTTTTGGGTGCCGCGGCCGCGCCCACCGGGCTGTTCGCGCTGGGGATGTCGCTGCACGTGCCTGTGTCTCATGGCCGCGGGCGTCTCGCCTCGGTCCCCGCCGGGCAGGAGGTCGGCGCGAGTCCGCATGACCCCCTCTCGCGCACGCCGGGCCGTGTGGGCCGGCCCAACCTGCACCGGCCGGAGCTCGCCTGGACGGTGCTGCTCAAAATCGTGCTGCAGCCGTTGGTCGCCTTCCTCCTCGGGCGGTATGTCTTCCACCTCGACCCGGTCTCGCTGCTCGCGGTGACCCTGTTCGCCGGGCTGCCCACGGCACAAAACACGTTTGTCTACGCCACGCAATACAAGGTGCCCAACGCGCTCAGCCGCGATGCCGTGCTCGTGACGAGCGTGCTCTCGCTGCTGTCGCTCTCGCTCATCCTATGGCTGCTCGGCACCTGATCGCGCGCCTGCGGGCTCGGGCGCAGGTGGCCGAGCTGACCGCGAAGTTCAGCGGGGCGCTCGTCATACAGAAGGGCACGGCGGCGCGGCTCGGGTAGTCTCGCGACCGTGGTGGAACGTGTGGGTGCCCGGACGGCGGTCATTTGGTCCGTGCTGCGACAGGAGCTGGCGGCTCGGCAGGGCGAGGCGCTGCGGGTGCTCGACGTCGGCGGCGGCACGGGCGGTTTCGCCGTGCCGCTCGCGCGCGCCGGGCACACGGTGACCGTGATCGATCCCAGCCCCGATGCGCTGGCGGCCCTGCTGCGCCGCGCGGCCGACGCGGGCGTCGCCGAGCGGGTGCACGGGGTGCAGGGCGACGCCGATTCCCTGCCGGTCGACGAGTCCTCGGTGGATCTGACGCTGTGCCACGCGGTGCTCGAGGTCGTGGACGATCCGGCCGCGGTGGCCGTCGCGCTGGCCCGCGTTTTGTGCCCGGGCGGCGCGGCAAGCGTGCTCGTGGCCAACCGCGCCGCGGCGGTGCTGTCGCGGGCGATCGCGGGCCAGTTCAAGGTGGCCTCCGAGTTGGTGGGCGACCCGTTGGGCAGGGTGGCGGGGCAGCGGCGGTTCGACGTGGAGAGCGCGTCCGGCCTGCTGACCAAGGCGGGGCTCACGGTCGAGCAGGTGCACGGTGTCCGCGTGGTCGCCGATCTGGTGCCCGAAGTGCTGGCCGACACCGATCCCGAGGGGCTCGCGGCGTTTGAGCTCGCGGCGTCGCAGCAGCCGCCCTACCGTGACATCGCGACACAGCTGCACTTCCTGGCGCGCAAGTGAACCGGAGCTTCGTGCCCACCGGCCGCGCCGCCTTGTGCAAACCAAGGTGGCTAACGCGATGAGAGTCCCCAACTATGCGGCCGGGACGCTAGCGGATGTGCTGCCGGGGGCGCTGACCGCGCTGGGGATGACGGGCCTGGCCGATCCGCTCGGGCTGGCATCCACATTGGAGGGTGTGCGGCGGGTGGCCGTGCTGCTCGTGGACGGCATGGGTTACCACAACCTGCCGCCCTACGCGGCGACGCTGGCGCCGCAGCGGATCACGTGCGGGTTCCCGTCCACGACGCCGACGAGTCTGGTTTCGTTCGCCACTGGCGTCCCGCCCGGTGGGCACGGCGTGCTGTCGTTCTTCGCGGCCATCCCGGGCACGGATCGCGTGCTCAGCCACACCGGGTGGCGCGACGACCCACCGCCGTTCGCGTGGCAGCCCGTGCCTCCGCTGTACGTGGCCGCGGCGATGCAGGGCATCCGCGTCACGGTGGTCAACCGGCCCGAATACCTCGGCAGCGGGCTGACGATGGTCACCACGGCGGGTGCGGCCTATCGGCCCGCGTCGGGCGTCGACGAGCTGGCGTCGGAAATGCTTGGCGCGCTTGAGGCCGGTGGCCTGGTTTATGGATACCATCCGGAGCTCGACAAGGCCGGGCACACGCATGGTTTGGCGTCGAAGCAGTGGCGCGCCGTGGCATCCGAAGTGGACAGTCTGCTGGGCCGCCTGATCGAGGGCCTGCCATCCGACGCGGCATTGATCGTGACGGCAGACCATGGGCAGATGGACATCCCGCTCGACCGCCGCATCGACCTTGACGTGCTGCCCGACGGGGTGCGGGTGATCGCCGGTGAGCCGCGCGTGCGCTACCTGCACACCGTGCCGGGAGCCGCTCCGGACGTGCTGGAGTCCTGGCGCGCGCTGGCCGGGCACGCGGTCACGGTGTTCTCGCGGGAGGAGGCGATCGAGACGGGGTGGTACGGCAAGGTCGACCCGGCCTTCGTCGAGCGCATCGGAGACGTCGTGATGGTGTGCCGCGACGATTGGGCGCTGTTCACCCCTCGATTCGACACGCCCCATATGCCGTTAATGGTCGCCATGCACGGTGCGCTGACCGAGGCCGAGATGGACATCCCGCTTTTTGTCGTCAAAGCTGGCTCCTGCTAAAGCAAGTCGCGGGCGGATCGCCCTTGAGGGCGACGGCGTCCAAGCCCGATCTTGACCACTTCGTGGATCAAAGATCGTCAGGAAACCGTCGCCGGCGACCCGCCGCCGCCTGTAGCTTCATTGGCGTGTGGTCGTCGGCGGACATCCTGCATGTGGACATGGACGCGTTCTTCGCGTCCGTGGAGATCCGGCGTCGTCCATCACTGCGGGGCCTGCCAGTGGTGGTCGGGTGGGGCGGCAACCGGGGCGTGGTGACGTCGGCGAGCTATGAGGCGCGCGCGTTCGGCGTGCGCAGCGCGATGCCGTCCATGCGGGCGCGGGCGCTGTGCCCGCGCGCCATCTTCATCCAGCCCGACATGCAGGCCTATGCGGATGCCTCGCGGGCGGTGATGGCGCTGTTCCGTGAGGTCACGCCGATGGTCGAGCAGCTGTCGGTCGACGAGGCGTTCCTCGACGTGTCGGGCGCGCGCCGGCTGTTCGGCACACCCGAGGAGATCGGGGCGATGATCCGCCGGCGCATGGTTGCCGAGCAGCAGCTGACCTGCTCGATCGGGGTGGCGCCCAACAAGTTCCTCGCCAAGCTCGGCTCGACCCGGGCCAAGCCCGACGGCATGATCGTGATCCCGTCCGATGGTGTGCTTCAGTTCTTGCACCCGCTGCCCGTGTCGGCGCTGTGGGGCGTGGGCAAGCGCACAGAGGAGTCGCTGCGCAGGCTGGGCCTCGCGACCGTGGGCGATGTCGCGCAGGCGTCCAAGGCCATGCTGCGTGCGGCCGTCGGGCAGGCCGCCGCCGCCCACCTGCACGAGCTGTCCTGGGGCCGCGACTCGCGGCGGGTCAGCACCGAGCGGGTCGACAAGTCGCTCGGCTCGGAGACCACGTTCGAGACCGACGTGTCCGATGCGGAGTCGTTGCGGCGCACCATTTTGTGGCTGTCCCAACAGGTCGCCACGCGTGCTCGGGCGGGCGACATCGCCGGGCGCACGGTGTCGGTCAAGCTGCGCTTCGCCGACTTCCGCACGATCACGCGCTCGCGCACCCTGCCCGCGCCCACCGACGTC